>JAFZLJ010000088.1 GCA_017551545.1 Treponema sp.
CAGCCACTGCTCACTCTGACTGTACGGTTTGAAAGTTATCTTATCACTTACGCCTCTGCTCATGCTTAAATTTTAGCACAGAAAATTTCTTTTGTCTTTAAAAATAATTAGGGCTGTCCTATCTTTTTGGACAGCCCCTTTGAGAGAGGCTCCGAGCAGCTATGCTGCGAAGGTGGGCTCTAACAAAAATGCCTCGAAGTGCCTTGTAACTATACACTTGGCCGCCTTGCGGCCGCACGCCAGAATGTTTTCGTATTCGCAATTTCCCTTCCGCCATTTTTTTTAAGCGGGTACATATTAATATATGCATTCACCCCCGGTTTTTTTTTAGGAAAACATTTTTCATCCTGTTATAAATGTATTTTAATTAAAAAAATACACAAAAGGAAATATTCCATTTATGGGCCCGAGAAAAATATGCTAATAGAAAAAGGCATTGAAAATATGCACGGAGTGGGAACTGGCTGACGGGTGCTTCTGAGAATTTTTGGCGGATGCCAAAGGAAAAATCCGAGGATTTTGCGTAGCAAACACCGCAGGATTTTTACCGGAAAAAAATTGCTCAGCCTGCGCCCGGCAGACAGTTCCCACGGGAGTGCATATTTTCTATATAAAATTATTTCTCAGCATATTTTTCCACATGATCCAATATCCCGGGATATTTACAAAAAAGTAGATATTTTTTTTAACTTGTATTATAATTGTAAATACGATGAAAAAGGTTTTAATAATTGACAGTCATCAGCTTTTTAGAGACTTCCTCAAGCAAAAGCTGGCTGTTGACCAGATTGAAGTAACACTTACACAGGAAAACAGAGATTCTTATCCAAAGATGCTCACTCTTCTGCCTAACCTTGTAATTCTTGATATGGGCGAAGACAGAGTAGAAGAAATGGCTTTCCTTGAAAAGAAATTAGGGGATCCTAACACTGCTTCAATTCCTACAATCATCACAGGTCCTTCTGCAGACAAGGCAAGCATTGCAGCACTTGCAAAATACGGTGTAATCAAATACTTTGCAAAACCAATTCAGTTCGACGTTTTCTTTGAAGCAATCGGTAAGGTTTTACATAATCCTCTTTCTATGGATACAACACCAAGTGTGCTTGACCTTCACCGCAACAACAGCATTATCTTTATTGAACTTGCAGTTGGCTTAAACCGCGAAAAACTTGCCCTCTTACAATATAAGCTTACAGAAATGATTGAAACAGAAGAGATTGAATCTCCAAAAATCTTAATCATGCTTACAAACCTTGAGCTTACTTTTGTAGACGGCTACAACCTTGAATTCCTTCTGGATAATGTTCTTGCATGTCCAAAGGTTCATACAAAGCATGTAAAGATTCTTTCGCTCAGTCCGTTCCTTAAAGACTTCCTTGAAGGTCACGAAGCTTACAACGGAATTGAAATGTCGAATAATCTTCCTAAGGTTTTGAACTCGCTCATTGATACAACAATTACTTCAAGCGTTTCTGACCTTATTACAGACCGCATTCTTACTTCTTCATATCTTGATGAAGATTCAAGTTCGGTTGAAACACGCTTCTTCTCTGATACTAACTCTGATCCAGAAGCTCTTAAAGCAGCAGACGGAACAGTTCTTAATATTGCTATCATTGACTCAGACTTAAAATCACTTGCAATGAGCAAAACTGCATTTGAAGGTTATGGTGCAAATGTTTCTGCCTATAATTCAAGTCAGTCGTTCCTTGCAGATTACGAAGCCGAAAAATTTAATCTTGTTGTTCTTGATGTAGTTCTTCCAGACAACACAGGCTTGAATGTTCTGGCTTCGATGCGTCGTGAATATAACGCACCACCAGTAATCGTTTACTCTCCTCCACTGCAGCGTGAATGGGTTGTAAAGATTCTTCAGTCTGGTGCAAAAACCTACATTGTTAAACCTCAGAAGCCAAACGTGCTTGTTCAAAAATCACTTAGTCTTCTTAAGGGTGAATTTTAATTATGAATGAAAAAATAAATCTTCATACTCACTCAAGCTTCAGCGATGGAAAAAACACTGCCGAAGAACATATTCTTTCTGCAATTGAAAAAGGCTTTACTGTTCTTGGATTTTCTGAGCATTCACTGCATCCTCTTAATCCTGAATTTTATTCTGCAGTAGATTCTATCTGGCATATGCCTGTTGCCGATTTTCCTTCATATGTTGCAACAATAAATGAGCTTAAGCAAAAGTATGCAGACCGTATAAAGATTCTTCTTGGCTTTGAAGCTGACTATTTTGTACGCCCGGATGTTGGAACAGCTATTCCAGACAAGACTGCATACTCACAGTTCAAGCCTGATTTTTTGATTGGTTCAGTTCATTTTCTAAATACACCAGACGGATTTTTTACAGTAGACCACAAGGTAGAAATTGTTCAGGAAAATCTACGCCGCCTTTATTCCAAGCCAGACGGCACAATAGACGGAAAGCGTGTTGTCTGTGATTATTTTGAAGCAGAACGTGCAATGATTAAAGCCGGTAAGTTTGATATTATTGGTCACCCAGATTTAATCAGACTCAGAAACGGGCCGCTTAAATTTTTTGATGAAAATGAAAGCTGGTATAAGGAGCAGCTCAAGCTTACTGCAAAAGCTGCAGCCGCCGCCGGAGTGATTGCCGAAATTAACACAGGTGCAATTGCCCGTGGAATGATGGATGATGTTTATCCGAGTGCTCAGTTTTTAGATTATCTTTACGAACAGGGCGTTCCGGTGTGTATAAACTCCGATGCCCATAAATGTGAATTTCTTGATGCAGCTTTTGATATTGCCGCTCAAAAAGCAAAAAGGGCAGGTTATAAAGAATTAACCTACCCTTCTGGTACTACCTGTTTTTGCGTTCCTCTGCACTAGCGCAGTTTACGCACATCAATGCCCAAGGTACAGCTTCAAGGCGGCCCTTTGGAATATCCTTGCCGCATTTAATGCAGCGTCCGTACTTGTTCTGATAGATTCTGTCCAGACAGTTATCAATCTGCTGAAGGCGTTTTGCATCCTGTGAACCAAGTGCTGTAAGAAGTGTGCGGTCAATTGCATCTGCAGCAACGTCTGCTTCATCACCTGACTCTACTGTTTTTACCAGCTCCCTCATATCATCACTTTGTCCCGCAAGAGACTCAAGAATAGTTTTTCGCTGTTTAAGAAGCTCTTTCTTCATTTTTTCGATAAAAGCTTGATCCATTTTGTAAATCTCCCAATTTGCAACACTCTACAGAAAATGCCCCGTGTTGTCAATCTTTTTTATTTTGTATATACTAATATAAATGCAAAATGGCAAAAACACAAACACTTTTTTTGCTTTTTGCACAATTTTTTTTATAAAGGGGCTTTTAATAACCGTATGGCAAAAGAAGAAGCAATTGAAGTAGAAGGCGTAGTAAAAGAAGCGCTTCCAAACACAACTTTCCGCGTAGAATTACAGAATGGTCACGTAATTCTCGCACATCTTTCAGGAAAGATGCGCAAGCATTATATCAGAATCGTTCCGGGTGACAGTGTTAAGGTTGCCCTCTCTCCTTATGATTTGAATAAGGGAAGAATCATTTTCAGACAGAAGTAATATTTTATTACTTAAAAAAATCATACACAAAGGAAATTAACTCTATGACTTTATTTGAAGATTTAAAATGGCGTGGTCTTATTAAAGACGTTGCAGGCGAAGAAGCAGATTTACAGAAGGTACTCGACGGAAAGCCATTCGCTTTTTATTGGGGAACAGACCCTACAGCAGATTCACTTCATATCGGTCATTATTCTTCTTTGTGCATGGCAAAGCGTCTTGCTAATGCAGGTCATCATCCTATTTTACTTTGCGGTGGTGCTACAGGCCGTATAGGGGATCCTCGCCCAACAGCAGAACGCGAAATCATTTCTGAAGAAGCAGTAAACAAAAATATCGAAGGAATCCGTGCTCAGGTTAAGCGTCTTGTTCCAACAGCAGAGCTTGTAGACAACTACGACTGGTGGAAGGGCCGCTCATTCCTTGATACACTCCGCGACATTGGTAAATACATTAGCCTGAACTACATGCTCGACAAGGATATTATCCGCCGCCGACTTGAAACAGGTATTACATACGCAGAATTCTCTTACATGATTTTGCAGGGCTTTGACTTCGTTCACCTTTTCCAGGAGCACAACTGTCTTATGCAGGTTGCAGGTTCTGACCAGTGGGGAAACATTACAACCGGTGTAGATCTTATTAAAAAGATGCTCGACGGTCAGGCTTACGCATTCACAATGCCGCTCATTCTTGATGCAACAGGAAAGAAGTTTGGTAAGTCAGAAGGTAACGCCCTTTGGATTGATAAAGAAAAGACTGCTCCTTACGCAATTTACCAGTACCTCATTAACTCTGATGACTCTAAGGTTCTTGAATATCTTAAGGTATTCACATTCCTTACAAAAGAACAGATTGAAGATATTTATGCTCAGCACATGGCTGCTCCTGAAAAGCGCATTGCTCAGAAAACACTTGCCTGGGAAATCGTAAAGGATATTCACGGCAAGGAAGAAGCAGACAATGCAGTTCAGGTAAGTGAAAAGCTTTTTGCAGGCGACTTTAAGGGGCTTGCAGTAAAAGATATTCTCACAGGAATGAGGGGAGTTCCAACCTTTAAGTTTACAGAAGATGCACCGCTTGTTGATGTTCTTGTAAACAACGGAATGGCAAGCTCTAAACGCGAAGCCCGCGAGTTCATAAAAAATAATGCAATCAGCGTAAACGGCGAAATTGTAAATGACGAGACAAAGGTTATTACAAAGGATATTGCTTTGGAAGGCAAAGTTATCATCTTCCGCCGCGGAAAGAAAAAGTATTATTTAGGTGAGCTCTAATTACGCGATAACAACAGTCGAATGGAGCGGAAGATTCCTTTTGCTCCACTCGCTGTAAAAATAATTCCCGGAATAAAACCAAAAAACGGGAATGCTGCTATAATAAACAATCCACCAACAACCTTTAATATATTCTGTACAAAATATACAAGAACATTTCTTTTTTTGTATTCGTAGTGATAAGAATAATTTGATCTTGTTTCGTACTGTTCTGTCTGATGCTCTTCCTGCCTTTGCTGTGCAGCGCTTGCATTGGTGAACCAGGCCCAGAAGTCACCGTAAGGGTTTTGATATGTATTTTGATAAGTTCCTGTCCACTGCTGGTAGGCTTCTGACTGATATGCTCCACCATTATCGTACTGGCGGCGTTTTTCTTCGTCTCCAAGAACGTCGTATGCGGCGGTTATTCTTTTGAATTTTTCTTCTGCAACCTTGTCGCCGGGGTTCTGGTCCGGATGATATTTAAATGCGAGTTTTCGGTATGCCTTTTTAATTTCATCGGCAGTTGCGGTTTTTGAAACTCCAAGGTCTGCGTAATAATCAGTCATACTTTAAAAATAATATAATTCATTCAAAATGGGAAGTAAAAAAATTGTTATTTACATGAGAAAATTCTTATAGTAAAATAGCGTTAATTCAATTTTACGAGGTACATTATGAAGAAATTAATTTTAATGCTCACATCACTTCTGGTGCTTTCTACTGCGGTTTTTGCAGCTGATCCTGCTGTGGGACTTTGGAAAAGTATAGATGATAAAACCGGAAAAATAACTGCTATCTGGAGAGTTTACGAACAGGATGGTAAGCTTTTTGGTACAATTGCAGCAACAACAGATGCTCCACAGGATATTCCTGCAAGTTCCTGCAAGGAATCATATAAGAATTTCCCTGTTTCTGGTGCAGTAAATAAAATGAAGGTTGTTGGAACTCCATGGATTTTTAATATGGTAAAAGAATCTGAAGGAAACTGGAAAGACGGAAACATCATTGATCCAAGTAACGGAAAGATGTACGGCTGTGTAATCAAATATCTTAAAAAAGGTGATAAGCACAAGAAAGTTACAGCAACTGGCCCTACTCTTGCTATGGCAGGAACAGTTGGCCCTATTCAGGTTTTTCAGTATTGGGTTCCGGCTACAGAAGATGACATCAAAGAAGCCCAGTTAAAAAATCCGGCTGAAAACTAATAGAACTGGAGCTAAGTCAGATGAACATGGGAGACATCCTGGACCAGTGGGATGATTTGAAAAAAAAGGAAAAGGCAGCTGCACGCGAAAAAGCAAAGGCACCGCAGGTTTCTCACAAAAAAGCAAATGCCGGGGAACCTGTAAAGAAGTCTGCTGCTCCTTCAAAAAATCCGGCTGTAAATCCTATGGAAGTCTGGCTTAGAAAATATGGTACAATCGACAAAGATAAAATTGCCGAAGAACACCAGGAACGAACGAAACAGCAGGACAGGGAATATGTTTTGAACTTAAGGCCAGAAGCATACCTTGACCTGCATGGTTTACATCAGGACGAAGCACGCATGCGTCTTGATTCATTTATTACAGACTGCAAAAAACGCGGGCTTAGAAAAGTTCAGATAATTCACGGAAAAGGAATTCACACTCAAGGGACAGACCCTGTCCTTGGTGAACTTGTACGCCGCTTTATAGAATCGGATCCACGCTGCGGTACTTCAGGCCATCCTAAAAACAAAGCAGACGGCGGAACCGGAGCAACCTGGATTATTTTGAAATAAGCTCGATATTTTCTTTTTTGCACCAGCCTTCTGTTTCACCAAATCTTAACAAATACCAGTTTTCTGTCTGAGAAATAATCTGAACTCTGTTACCGGCCGGAAGCTCCGAAGTTATAGCTGCATTTGATTCAGGAATTGAATAAACCCTGCTTCCTAAAGAAATGCCATATTTTCTGTTTGCACAAACTCCGCAATAAATTGTACCCACAAGCAAAAGCACAAGTACTACTCCGCATATCAAAATCATTCCGTGCTTCTTCTTGTAAATAAAAATAAACATTAAAACTAAAACTACCGCAAACAAACCAATGCAGACAAAAAGCCACATTACCTTAAATTCATTTTCGCTGTACGGAAGATTGTATTCGCGTTCAAGGACAATTCTTAATTTGCGGGCCTTGCCGAATACAGAATGCCTTTCGTTTGCACGGAGCTCCGCAATAAGTTTGGCTGCTTCGACAGTAACTTCGGCAGAGTTGTTTCCTTCATCAAGAACTTCATCTGTATTAAAGGCTGCTTCAAAATAAGAAGTTCCTTCTGTTACAACCATGTGCTTTCCGTCAAGAACCTTAACTGTTATTTGAGGCATGCGTACTGTAACTTTGTCGCCGTTGTAAGCAATTGCCTGAATTTTAAAAGCAGGGAAAGAAACAGTGCCAGGGACAAGCGGAGTCCATTCAAAATCGCTTATAGGAATGAGCTCATCTGAAACAATTTTTTCACGCTGTTTGATTTCTGTAAATTCATAAGTTCTTGTCTGTTCAAAAAGAGAATCCTTTGGTATTTCCCAGCTGAATTGTGTAAGCTGCACAGCATATTGAAGATAAACACTGAACTTAAGTTTTTCGCCAGCCCTTATTGTAAGGTTTTTATTATTACCCTGTGGTGTTGCAATTATACAAAGAGGCTGCTGCTGTTTTGGATTAATGCCTATTGTTACCGGTTCAAAAAGAATCTGGCGTCTGCTGTTTTTTAGTTTTATAACAAGAGGCTTTGGTGTATAAGTTCCTGTTTTATCGAACTGATACCATATTTCTATTTTCGTTCCTCCATCAGATTCAACCTTGCGAAGAGTTCTGAAAGAAACATGATCATCTTCTTCGGGCATTGAAACATCAATCTGTGAAGGCAATGTATATGGAATTACTGTTTCAAATTTTATATCTGTATTTACCTGAAACTGCTGATTCTGAACAGGAGAAATACGAAGGTCACGGAGCATTGCATTTGTAAGTGTTTGAGAAAATGCCGGAAATGTAGTGAGCAGAAAAAATAAAATTAGTAATCGTCTGCCAGCGCTTCGCTTTGATTTTGTTCGCTGTTTTTCCATTGTTTCTGATCATTCTCCTTTATTCGTTCAAATATCGCTTTTTCAAGATCCTGATTTATTGAATTATCTTCGGCAGAAGGAACGGCCTGACTTTGATTATGCTGAACGTTTACTTCTATACTCTGTATTGAAAGCTCAAGATTTATTTTTGCATCAACACGGGTACTGTCTACTTCGAGCGCCTTTTTAAAATATTCAACTGCATGCTCGTAATCTTCATTTTTGTGGGCAAGAACTCCGGCGTTATAGTAAGCTCCGTAAAGAACTGAAACAGGCGCGTCTACTGGAATCTGCGAAAACTTTTCCATTGCAGCGTCGTCTTCTCCAAGCAAAGAATAAGCTGTTCCTAAATCATAAAGTGTATATGAAAGCTTCTGCTCATTTCCGTTTTTTTCGGCAGTTTCCTGAGCTGTATGAAAATATGATACTGCTTTGGAATACTGTTTTTTAGCAAATGCAAATGTTCCTTTTAAAATATCAGAGGTCGAATCTGAACAGCCTGTGAAAGTGATGACCATAAAAATGCAAAGTACTGCAGCGCCTGTCATTTTGATTTTCTTAAAATCGAACTCTGTAAAAATATAACTGAAGCTGTAGAATAAAACTGCAAGCAAAAGGAACAGCTTAAACCGAGGAACTGGTTTTGCTTCATAAGAAACAAGCTGCTCCGAACCTTCCTTTAATTGATTCAAAAGCTTAACAGCCGCACCTTTTTCCGAAGCCTTGATATAGAAAATTTCTGCATGATTTTTATAAACACCAAGATTCTTTTTTGCGTCTTCAATTGCTGTATTAATTTTATTTGAACGAAGTGCTGTAGAAACAATTGTTCGTCCGTCGCCTGCATAAATCTGACTTTCGCGTTCCTCACCAAAACCTATTATTGAAACAGAGATTCCGGCTTTTAAACATTCACTTAATGCTGTTTTAAGATTACTGTCTGTTTCTTCGCCATCTGTAAAAACCCAGATTCTTCCAACATTTGAATAATTTGAAGGGAAAGTTTCTTTTGCTTTTAGAATGCCTTTGCCGATGCTTGAACCAGGCACTGTCATAAGACTAGGCGACATTACTTCCAGGAGCGATTCTATCATTACATAATCATCAGTAAGTGGAATTGCTGCAACTCCGTCTCCTTTTGCAAGAACTACAGAAGCGCTGACACCGTTCATTTTAGAAAGAAGGCCTTTTGAATATTCACAGGCAGCACGAAGTCTTGTAAGTCCTTCTTCACAATCGGTAGCGAGCATGCTGTTTGAAATATCATAAACAAGGCTTACCGAAGCTCCGCTTTTTTGAACAGGCACAAGATATGTTCCCCAGTGAATATCTGCATAAGCAATAAGCACCATTACAAAACTGATTGCAATAAACACAGAACGAACAAGAAGGATTTTTGCATAACGGAAGCTGAGCATTTCACGAAGGATAATTCGTTTTATAAGCCAGCCGGCACACAAAAGAAGAATTGCAATTAAAAGGATTTTCTTAAAGCAGCTTTGTGTTACTGTTCTGAATGTATAATTCTGCACTACACTTTCTGTCTTTATGACTGTTTCAAAAGTGTGCTGGAATTCCTGAACTGTTGTTACTTCAAAGTAGCGGCCGTTTGTCATTGCAGCAATGCGTCTGAGCGATGCAGAATTAAAGCTTGAATCTAAATAACCTGAATAAACTTTTCCGTTCAGAGGGTCTACATATTCAATAGGGACTGTTCCTTTTGTTCCAATTCCAATTACATAAACAGGAATATCGTTTTCGGAAGCAAGAGCGGCTGCAGTTTCTGGGTGGATTTGTCCTGCGTTGTTTTCACCGTCTGTAAGTAAAATGATTGTGCGTTTTTTTGCAGAAGAAGAAACAAGATGGCATACTGCTGTACTGAGTCCATCACCTATTGCAGAACCGTTTCCAAGTATACCAACCTTTACATCTTCCAGGCGGCCTTTGAACAAATTAATATCGGCAGTAGGCGGAACAAAAACAGAAGCTTCACTTCCAAGCACAACCATTCCAAAACGACAACCGTCATATTCTGCAGTAACGCTTCGGATTGTTTCTTTTGCAGAATCAAGTCTTGTAAGTCCGCCAACATCTTTTGCAGCCATTGAAGGTGAAGTATCTATAACAAAAACAATATCTGTTCCAAGAGAGGTATAAACTTTTTCCTGCCTTGTGATTACAGGATCTGCAAGCGCTGTAATAACTGATGCAAAACCAAGGAAAATTACAACCTTTGCTAAAATTGAAAGTAGCTTTCGAATCTTACCGCTCCATACAAATGCTTTTCCGTTCCAGTCAGAAAGAACTGCTACAAAGGTTATCTGTCTGAAGATTTTTAAATATCGCAGAAGATATAAAAGAGGAATTAACAGAAAAAGAAAGAATGCGGCCGGATTCTGAAACTCAAGCATCTGCTGTTCCTCCTTCTTCAATTACTGTTATAGCATCTATAAGATTTTTTATTATGCCGGCAAGTTCCCCTTCTTCAAACTTTGATTTCTGAGTATGAGAAAAGCGGATAAAATCTGTGCGTACAAAAATTGAAATAATTGAATCAAAAGCATCCTGTCGTTTTTCATCTGCAAGACCACTTGATGCTTTTTCAAACGCCATGCTCATTTCTGAAGTTAACGTTTTGGTAAACGGATACTCAAGCCTGAGTTCAAGATATTCGCGCATAAGTTTCTGGAGCTTTGTACAAATTTCTGCAGGCGCTTCATTTTTTGAACCAAGTGCTTTGAGCGCACGAACTGTTGCTTTTTTACTTCTTGCATAGCGTCTTTTAAGTTTAACGTTTTTAAACCAGAGCACAACCGAACGCCATTTTACAATAAGCCTTATTACTACAATAAGAAGAACTACAAAAACAGCAATTCCGCCATAAATCTTGTAGGCTGTTCCCGGAAGCAAAAGCGGTGAACTGAAGTTTTTAATATCTGTTACGCCCTGCTGTTCTACAAGCGACTTTATCTGAACTGCTTCAAAATGAAGTGTACCTGCTCCTTCAAGCTGAAAGTCAGGAAAAGAAATCTGGCCTGTACGCCAGGGAGTAAAATTAATTACAAGCGTATAATAATCTGTTCCGGATTTCTGAAGTGTAATTTCATTTATGTCGTATAAAGAAAAATCAATAGGCTGTAAAAACGACTGTGCAGAAAGAGTACCTGTTTGAAGTGCAGAGCCCGAACTGAACGAACAGCGGAGTTCTGCCTTGTCGCCAATATAAATTGCTTTTGGGAAAGTAGACTGCTGGCTTTGAATATAAATCATTTTTTTGCCTCAAACAAATCTACTAAAACCTGCAGCGGATCATCTGTTACATTTACAAGACAAGGATTGATTCCATGCTTGATACAGGTTTCCTGCCATCGCCATTGCATTGCTTCATTACGATTTTTCCATTCTTCCTTAAGCTTTTGCGAAGAAGTTGGAAGTGTCATTTTAAGGTCGCTTTCGGCATCTTTAAAAACGACTGTTCCCAACGCTGGAAGCATTCTGTCAAAATCGTCTGTTATGCGCATGGCAACAACATCATTTTTTTGTGCAAGCTTTATAAGAGGAGTTTCCCAACCCGCACTTCTAAAATCTGAAATTACAAATATAAGTGATTTTTTCCTTAAAATTTTATCTGCACCAATAAGGGCATTTGCAAGAACAGAACCGTTTGTTTTATTTTCAGAAAGCTTATCCAGGTGTGTAAGAAGAAGCATTGTCTGTTCACGGCCGCTCATTGGCTTACATGAAAAATGAAGGCTTCCGTCAAAAAAAACTGCTCCAACAGGACATCCGTTCATTTCGGCAGCAAGAGTTATAAGCGCTGCAAGATTTGCACCACAGGCATATTTTACAGGCTGGCCGTTTGCGCAATCAATGAACATAGAAGCAGAGCTGTCTATTACAAGAAAAATCTGAAGCTCTCTTTCTTCTTCAAAAATCTTTACATACGGGCGGCCCATTCTGGCAGTTACGTTCCAGTCTATTGAACGAATATCGTCTCCGCGAATGTAATCACGAACCCCTGAAAATTCAATTCCCTGCCCTCTGTAAAGCGAACGGAAATTTCCTGTTTTCATGCTGTCGGCAATTGAACTTGCCTGAAGGCGAAGAAATGAGGCTTTTTTTACTAAGGATTCGCTGTCTATGTATCCCATTACGGTACCGGAATAAAGTCCAATATGCGCTTAATAATTTCGTCGGCGGTAATGTTGTCGGCAGCAGCTTCGTACGAAAGAACAAGACGATGGCGCAGAACATTCATTGCAACTGCTTTTACATCTTCAGGCAGAACAAAATCGCGTCCGGCAAAAAGTGCGTGAACCTTTGCACACTGAAGCATTGCAATTCCTGCACGAGGAGAAGCACCAAAGTTTATATACTTTTCAAGTGCACCAGTTCCACCGGCAGGTCTTGTTACTGCAAGAATATTTACAATATAATCTACAATTTTTTCGTCGCAGGTAATTTTTTCGGCAGCCTGACGCATTGCAGTAATGTCTGCAGGACCAACAATAGTATTTACTGGAACAGCAGGTGCTTTACCGGCAGTTTTTACAATAAGTTTTTCGTTTTCGGCAGTCGGATAATTTACGACAAGCTTCATCAAAAATCGGTCAAGCTCTGCTTCCGGCAGATTGTAAGTTCCTTCCTGCTCTACAGGGTTTTGAGTTGCAAGTACAAAAAACGGAGAAGGAAGCTTATATGTTTCTTCACCAATTGTTACCTGGCGCTCTTCCATTGCTTCGAGCATGGCAGACTGGACTTTTGCAGGAGCACGGTTAATTTCATCGGCAAGAATTACGTTTGCAAAAACAGGACCTTTTCTTACGCTGAAGGAACCTTTGTTCTGTTCATAGATTAAAGTTCCGGTAACATCGGCCGGCAGCAAATCAGGAGTAAACTGAATGCGCTTAAAATCAAGTCCAAGAATTTCTGCAACAGTTTTAATTGCAAGAGTTTTAGCAAGCCCCGGAACACCTTCGAGCAAAACATGACCGTCGGCAACAAATGCAGTAAGAATATCGCTCACAAGTGCTTCCTGACCAACAAGTCGCTTAGCACATTCGGCCTTACACTTTTCGATTATTGAAACATATTTATTATCCATAGGACCCCTCCTAGTTATCAAACACTTTTTTACGCCATTCTGCTTCGTAGTCTGAAATAGAAACTTTTTCGTCTGTAGTAATTGCTGCATTAAGATAAGGCTCTACTACAACTGACTTATAAGAATCCCATCTTGCAGGAAGCTTTTGTGGAACTCTGAGCAGCTGAGCCGGCGGAAGATTTGTAAGCAGCTGATTATAATAGATTGGAAGAATATGCTCGGTAATATCACGCAATGCAGAAAAGCCATCGGCAATTCCAAACATTTCATTGTTTAATTCCATTTCGATTTTTCGTTCAAGGATTGCTTTTTGATTTTCAGAATCAAAGAACCAGCTTATAAATTCTGTTGCACCCTGTTCGTTGCGTGCCTTTGCATAGATGCCTGTCATAAGGAAAGAATCTTCAATCGGAATAAAACCATCGCCTTTAATCCAGCGGTAATCAATATTCAATTCCTGGCCCTTCATATAGCCGAACATCTTGTTACTTGTTGTATAGGCAAGCAATGTACGGCCAGAAGTTACCTGACGGTAATCAGGCATAAAAAGATATTTATAGGCAAAATCCTGTTCGTCCTGTGCAGAGCCGTTTGTATTGTTGATCCAGTCGCGGTCATAAGAAACAGCATTGCGCAGACGTAAATCGCTCCAGGTAATCTGACCCTTTTCTTCGCGGAAATCAACTCCATAAAGCTTTGTTGTCAAATACAAAAAGTCATCATTTGCAGAAGGCAAAAATCCTATGCGGCTGAAAGAATCCTTTTTATCTTTTTCGTTGTAACTAAGTCCTGCAGCCTTAATCTGATCAAGAGTGAGCGTGTAATTTTCTGTAATAAAATCGCTGTTAGAATCTGCAAAAATAACTGCCGGAAGATTAAAGCTAACAGGAAGCAGATACTGATTTTTTCGAACCTTGCCCGCATCTAAAAGCTGAGTATAGAACATTGAAGAAGAAATTGTCTGGCGGTCAAAAAGATAATCAAGTGATTTAAACTGCTTATGAGTTTTGTCTGTACGGAGCCAGGAACCAATTACAATATCAGGCGGAAGCTCGTCTTTTGCGGGTGGCAGCTCCTGTGCAGGATTTTCTTTATAAACAATTACAGCATTGCTGCCAGGATGAGTACTATTAAATAATTCAGTGTATTGAGCAAATTCGGCACACGAGGTCCAGATTACAATGCGTTCCTGAGATTCTTCGCGACATGAGAAAAAGAAAAGTGTACAGGCAGCAAGAAGAACTGCCATACGAAAATATTTTGCCAAACTACATAGCCTCAGCTACATTATATATGGCAGAATAAACTTCTTCAATCTTTTCTTCATCAATACTTGAGAAGGCAACGCGAAGTGTGTTTGCATCAATCTGAATAACACCAATTCCCTTTTCGGCAAGAAGCTTTTTGCGAAGGTCTTCTGCATTTCCTGTCTTTACATTAAAGCTCATGAAGTAACCTGAGTTGAAAGGAAGTGGTTCAAGAACTGATGATTTATGAGTATTTACAAATTTGCGTACTGCATCGTAGCGGCGCTTGAGCATTACACGAAGCTCTGCCTTCTGCTTGTTGTGTGCTTCATCGTTCAAAGCATGAAGAATAAGTGCCTGAGAAGGTGTAGATGAACAAGAAACTGAAGAACGGATAGCAGCCATGAACTTAACCTGAAGTGCTGTAATCTGTTCGTCTGTAAGTGCCTTAGAACCAAATGTTACAAAGCCTGTTCTGAAACCCCATGCAAAGTCTTCTTTTGTAGGACCGTCTGCCTTGATTGCAAGAATGTTTTCGTGCATGTCTGCAAAGTAAGCAAACAAAGACTGAGGTTCAATATCTTCTTCGTAGTTGAGTCCAAAGTATGCATCGTCGCTCAAAACGAGTACCTTTGCACCACTTTCGGCAATTTCTTTTACAATGCGGCAGATTTCTTTAGCTTCTGCTTTTGTTGGGCTGTAGCCGCTTGGATTCTGAGGGAAGTTCAAAAGAACGCGAACAGAACCATATTTTTTAGCATCGGCCTTCATAGCTTCTTCGAGTGCCTTAAGATTAAAGCCGTTTCCTTCAAAACATTTGAACTGATGGAATTCTGAATTGCGGCGTGCACAGCAGATAAGCTCGTAGTTGTCCCAGCAAGGATCTGCAGCAAGTAAAGGCTTTGTTTCGTCTACAAAAAGGTCAGAAACATAAGAAAGAACTGCTGTAAGTCCTGGAACTAAAATTGGCAGAGAGATTTTTTTGCCGGCCAATGACGGATTTTTTTCTATGATTTTTTCTTTCCACAAAGCGCGAAGATCAGGATTACCTGCAGTTTTTGCATAAGCAACAGTTTCGCGTGGATTAAAAGATGGCATTGATTTTTTATAAGAATCAAGCTCTATTGGAGTGCCGCCCGAAACAGCCATACCGATTGTTCCGTTAGCAAGATATGCATCCTTTGCAGCTTCTGCACCCTGCGAAATGATTCCATTAGGAAAGTAAAGACGCTTTCCCATATCAGACATAAGAGAATCTACAACAGATCCCTTCAAAGTTTCATTTAATTCAATTGCCAGTTTGTTCATAATGGTTGATATTATGGTAAAATTGCGCGGGATTGTCAATAAAACGTGAATATTTATTCACAATAAATGCATAAATATACATAAGAAATGAAAACATATATAGAGCCGCCACATAATTCGCATCCCGCAAACAGGACGAGTATGAAGTTTGCGTGCTGCGAATTACGAGGCGTCTCTGTATTTCTTCTGATTTGTACTTTTATGCCAGTAAAGAGAATAAATCTCCGGCCATTGGTTGGGCGCCGTTTAACATGTAAGGTACCTGCATGGCCTGCTGGAGTTGTTTCTGGTAGTTCTGGATGAGGGCATCGGCCTGGTCTGGGGAGATTTCTTTTACTGACTGGGCTGGTTCATTCTTAATGGCAGAAACACGTTCAATCAAAGAGTTCAAAATGCGTAATTTACTGATTGAAACACCGTCCTGGCCATTCTTTGCTGCTACACCGGAAACATGGTCAAAATGAGAATAAAGAAGTGCTGATTTACTTACAGGAACATACATTTTTCCTACTGCAGATGCAATTGTCGAACTGCCATAAGAGAAATTATATAATCCAGGTATAATAGAATTCATCTTCTTATCCTCCAACCTTATTATCGGAAAAGCCATTGTAAAGATAAGTAAAAATCATTATATTTATAATTGGTATATTTTGGGTCTTTTTTTGGGGCGACCGGAAAAGGACTATCATATAAAGGAGTTTTTAATGACTGTATCTGACATCAAGCATGCCGGCATTAAGGCATGGGTAGAAGAATGTGTTAAGATGTGTGAACCAGACAATGTTGTAGTTGTTGACGGATCCACAGCTGAATATGACCGCCTTATGAAAAAGTGTGTAGACGCTGGTCTCGCAACACCTCTTAAGGCTAAAGAGAACTGCTTCTTGTTCCGCTCTCTTCCAAGTGACGTTGCACGTGTTGAATCACGTACATTCATCTCTTCTAAGAAGGAAGAAGATGCTGGTCCAACAAACCACTGGATCGATCCTGTAGAACTCAAGGCTACAATGAAAGGACTTTACACAGGTTGTATGCACGGTCGTACAATGTATGTAATTCCATTCTGCATGGGTCCACTCGGTTCTCCAATTGCTAAATACGGTATTGAGCTTACAGACTCTGAATACGTTGTATTGAACATGGACATCATGACACGTGCCGGCGAAAAGGTATGGCAGTACGTTGGAACAGACGGTGACTGGGTACCATGTCTCCACTCTGTAGGTAAGCCACTCAACAATGGCGAAACAGACGGCGGAATCTGGCCTTGTGCTGATGTTGAACACAAATATATTTCACAGTTCCCGGAAGAACACCTCATCTGGTCTTACGGTTCTGGATACGGTGGAAACGCTCTTCTTGGTAAGAAGTGTTTTGCTCTTCGTATTGCAACTGTTATCGCTCGCGAAGAGGGATGGCTTGCAGAACACATGCTTATCCTTAAGCTTACAAATCCTAAGGGCGAAGTTAAATATGTTACAGGCGCTTTCCCAAGTGCTTGTGGTAAGACAAACCTCGCTATGTTGATTCCTACTATCCCAGGATGGAAGGTAGAAACAGTTGGTGATGATATTGCATGGATGAAGTTCGGAAAAGACGGACGCCTCTACGCTATCAACCCAGAAGCAGGATTCTTTGGAGTTGCTCCAGGAACATCTGCTGAATCTAACAAGAACGCTCTTATTTCTGCAGAAAAGAATACAATCTATACAAACTGTGCTCTCACAGAAGACGGTGATGTATGGTGGGAAGGAATCGGATACCCTGC
>JAFZLJ010000089.1 GCA_017551545.1 Treponema sp.
AGGTGCGGAAACTCCGTGAGGACCAAGTGCCGGACCAATTGGAGGAGCTGGTGTAGCCGCTCCTGCAGGACACTGCAACTTGATAATAGCCGAAACCTTTTTTGTAGCCATTTTCTTTCTCCCAATATTGGTGTGTAAGCGTCATATAGACTTACTTACTAACGAGATGCCTATGTCCAACGGACCTGCACCTCTCCCAAAAACAGGATTTATATGATTTGCATTTGGGATGCAAACCCCTGATTTTGCCTTGTTAAAGAACTTACGCCTTTTCTACCTGGAGGAATGTAACTTCTACCGGAGTAGGACGTCCGAAAATCTGAACTTCTACGCTCAGCTTTTCCTTTTCGAGATTAATCTCTTTGATTGTACCTGTGAATGATGCAAATGCACCATCGTTAATCTTAACAACATCTCCGACATTGTAAGACTGGCGGATAACAGGTTTTTCGCCTTTGATAACTCCTGATTTCTGAAGCAGGTTCTTTGCCTCGTCCGGAGTAATAGGGAAAGGGCGGTTATTGCGGCTTACGTTTCCTACAAAGCCTGTAACACCCTGAATTTTATAAAGTTTTGCACAAGTATCTTTCCAGCCGATTTCTGGAAGATCCATTTCGAGCATAATATAGCCAGGAAGGAATTTATTGTTGCGGGTACGCTTTTTTCCGTCTTTGATTTCTACAACTTCTTCAACAGGAACACGAACATCAAGAACTACATCAGAACTGATTTCCTGTTTTTCAAGAAGAGAGCGGATTGCACGTTCAATTTTTCCCTCATAGCCTGTATAAGTATGAAGAATATACCAGCATCTAGACATCTGTTTCCGTCCTACCTAAAAATCCTATCTTAAAATCAAGCGGAACAATTCAGAGAAGCCCAAGTCGAGCAAACCAAGAAGAATTGCGACAATGATTGTCGAAATGATTACAACTTTAATTGATGAAAGCACATCAGCCTTTGTAGGCCATACAACCTTTTTTAATTCTGCTCTGCTTTCTTTAAAAAACTGAAAAATTTTTGCCATCTTTATTTTTCCTTTTTATCAGGGCAGGCAGGACTTGAACCCACGACAGGCGGTTTTGGAGACCGCTGCTCTACCAACTGAACTACTGCCCTATATATTTATACCAGAGCGGCAATTGCCAACCCCGGAAAAATATCAAAAATTATTTTGCCTTTGTTTCTTTGTGAAGAATACTCTTCTTACACCATGGGCAATACTTATTCTTTTCGAGTTTGCCTGTGATGTTCTTGCGGTTCTTATAAGTAGTATAATTCTTTCTCTTACATTCTGTGCACTGCAAAGCAATGATTTCTACCGAACCCTTTTTCTTGCTAGCCATATATAACTCCTAAAATATATCAAAAAAATGTTTTCAGAGCCCATGTGCAGAATCGAACTGCAGACCTCCACATTACCGATGTGGTGCTCTACCAACTGAGCTACATGGGCATGCAGTATTCTCCACATAAACAGAAAACGTGCGTCTGATAAATATATTGAAAGAAAACAATAATGTCAATAGTTGGAAAATGAATTTGAATATGCACTTTGTACATGCAATCTTATGGAAAACAAATATGCTCCCGCTACGGTGCGTCTACAAACTACTGCTAGGCTTGTAAGGAAAGATTTACCTCGCTGCGCTCGGCAAGCCTAGATGTAGTTTGTAGCCACCCCTACGCTCGCGCATATTTGTTTTCAGGTGTCTTCATAAGGCAGCAATTCATTTTCCACTACTTACATTTTCTTTTATTCCAATGCTCTGTTTTTGTTCGGAAAACTGGAAGCTCTTAAATATATATCAGATTCTCCTGTCTTTAAATTTATATAAACGTCATAAGCAAAAACATTTGTTGTAATTATTAGACAGGCATATTCATCCGATCCCTTTGAAAGTTCAATTTTTTCTAAATTATCTTTATATGGAAATAACATATCCAGACGATAATCAATTGATTTTTCGCCTTCCGTAATTCTAATTAATGAATCAGCATATTCTAAAGAATTTTCTTTAGTTTGTACTATAGAGATAGTATAATTACCAACTTTGGTAGTAGCCAATATAATTTCTCCATTATTATTTTGGATATATTGATTATCCGATTCTGAATTAATTAATGGTTTCAGTTCATCATCTTCAGTTCGATAGAGAGTAGAATCATTTATAGAAGGATATGCACATGATGAACCAGCTTTTTTTCTTTCAGGATAATAATAATAACTTGAAATAGGAAAATGCGCTTGTTCCCATACAACATAATAAACTTTATCATCACCTTTATATTTTCTATCTATTGCAGATAAAATATTTTTCTTAACATCAGGATGATTATTCTCAAAAAAATATGGCTTCCTGTAGAAGAAATCTTGTACCCCATTTATTGATGATGTATCGTATCTGCTTTTTTCCTGATATGTTTTTTCAAATTTATTTCTAAAATCTTTGATAGTTGTTGTAATCTCATAAGACCTGGGTAACGGTAATCCTTCTGGATTTGTTTTAATTGAAAAACATATTAATTCATCTTCAAAAAAATAACTTGTTTCTGGATAGAAATCACAATATTCATAAGTATCTGTTTCTAAATTATAAACAACCAGTAATTGGTTATTTTTTTCATCATCTTGATTGAAAAAGGCATACCAATAATCATTAAGTACTGAAAATTTTTCTATATTCGAGATTATTCCTGTTCCTTCTTTTGTTTTACATAATAATTCATTGTTTTTTGATATAATAAAAGTTAAATTATCATTCAAAATATTTTCTTTAGTTATTTCTAGTTTCTTAGTATTAGAACAAGATATTGCCAAACATAATACAACAATTGTAAGGATAGTTTTTTTCATACTCTAATTATACATGCAGTCTCTCTTTATTGTCAAAAATTTCTTTATTCGTAATTCTTTTATAAATTCCCTCAAAAAACTTCCTCTTTTTAAAAAATATTTTAATTATATATGTGTAAGTTTTTGTATCTGAAAACCTTTCCCCTATTAAGGCATCTTTTCTCCTAATTTTTTATAAAAGACAGTTTCCTTGCCGGGCATTATGTCCGGTACTGTCTGAATTTATTTCTGGAGGAATAATTATGAATGAAACAGATTTTTGCACAAAAGAAATCCTCTCTCCCGAGGAAAAATGGGAAAAGGCAACCATTGCCAACAATTTCATCTTCTACAAGGTAATGCGTCATAATCCCGATGTATGCAGGCAGCTTCTTGAAATACTGCTCGAAATGAAAATTGACAGAATCGTAATGAAACAGGAGGAAGAAATTCAAATTGACTATGACAAAAAAGGTATAAGGATGGATGTATATGCAAGGAGTGAAGACAAAGCCTTTAATCTTGAAATTCAGGCAACAGATACCGGTGAGATTCCCGAACGGGCTCGTTACTATCAGGGAATTCTTGATGTTGATGAACTGAACAAAGGAGCCGGCTACAAGGACTTAAGCACAAGTTATATAATCTTTATCTGCCTGCCTGATATCTTTAAGAAAGGCCTTTGCAAATATACCTTTGAAAACATCTGCAGGGAGAACACTGATATAAAACTTAACGACCGCACGTATAAATACTTTTTTATTGCCAGAAACTATGATAAAATATTGAACGAAGAACAGAAAGCGTTACTTAAGTTTTTCACAAGCAATGAAAGTTCGAACGCTTTTTCTGAAAGACTTGCGGCCATGGTAAAGGACGCTAAACTTAACACTCAATGGAGGAAACAGTTTATGTATTATGAATACGAAATTGCACAATCTTTCCGCACCGGCAAGGACGAGGGCAAAAACGAAAAAGCTGTTGAAGATGCTGTTGAGCTTTTGAAAGAAAACATTCCTCCTGAAACAATTGCAAAATGCGTCAAACTTCCGCTGGAAAAGGTTCTTGAGCTTAAGGAACAAATTACTGTTAATGCTTGATTATTTTCGTACCTATTTATTCAGAAACACTTACAAAAAGATTATTTTTATTCTATTATGTAATAAAACAAGCACAAAGGGTGTTTTATGACAAATATAGATAAACTTGTAGATGGAATTATCGCCTCTTATGATAAATATGGGCTGGTGAATAGGAATGATGCGGAGAATTTTCCTAACAGGCAGACTGTGGTTTCTATACTGGGGGATGTGCAGTCGCTTATATTTCCGGGGTTCAGGACGGAGGAGTATATTGATCCGGTGAACCTTAGGTATATTACAGGGCAGAAGGTTAATAACATTATTGCTAAGCTTACCCGCGAGATTCAGAAGGCCTTGATTTATACAATTACAAACAAGCAGGGAAACGCAGATAATATAGAAAATTCTCATTGCTTTGCGCTTGCAGAAAAGACTGCACTGGCGCTTATTGAAGAGATTCCGGAAATCCGCCGCAAGGTTCAGCTTGATACAATTGCTGCTTTTAACGGCGACCCGGCTGCAAAAAGCAACGAAGAAGTTATCCTTTCTTATCCTGGGCTTGAAGCAATAGTCGTTCACAGAATTGCACACTTCCTTTATAAAAACGGAGTACCTATCATTCCGCGAATCATGAGTGAACACATCCACGGAAAGACAGGTGTAGACATTCACCCGGGTGCAACAATCGGTGAGTCGTTCTTTATTGATCATGGAACAGGTGTTGTAATAGGCGAAACTACAATTATCGGGAACAATGTAAAAATCTACCAGGGCGTAACTCTTGGTGCCCTTAGCGTAAAAAAATCTCTTCAGGATAAAAAACGCCACCCTACAATAGAAGATGACGTTACAATCTATGCCGGAGCCACAATCTTAGGCGGCGACACTGTTATTGGTAAGGGTTGTACAATCGGCGGTAACACCTGGGTAACAAAGTCGATTCCAGCTGGTTCTGTCGTGACAATCTAAAAAGCGATTAAAAAAAAACAAGGTTCCCAAGGAAAATCCGAGAGAACCTTGTCGTCCTGTAACCAGGACATCGGAGAGAGTTTATCAGCTTATTTACAAGCTGACTTAAATATAGCACACATTATTTTGGAATGCAAGTATTTTTTAAAAAATTCTTGTTATTTTTAGGGAAATTCCCCTATTTTTCACACTTTTTAGGCATAAATATGTAGTCCGAGCGATGAAAAATAATTAATTACAAAAAACTCTTTCAAATTCAACTTTTACATACTATACTCAAACCATGGCAAAAAAGAACGGAACTATAATGTACAAATGCACAAACTGCGGCTACAGTCAGCCAAAATGGCTCGGCAGATGTCCTGAGTGCGGCGAATGGAATTCTCTAGAAGAAATTATCATTGACAGAAATGCGCTTACTCCAGGTGGCCGCGGTTCCGAACAGGTACAGAAACAAAAGCCTGTTGATCTTGCAAGTGTTCAGGCTATGGAAGCTGTACGCCTTTCTACAGGAATCGAAGAATTTGACCGTGTGCTTGGCGGTGGTGCTACAAAACGTTCTGCCATTCTTTTGGGTGGAGAGCCTGGCATTGGTAAATCTACACTGCTCCTTCAGACTGCTTCAAGTGCAGCTGCAAATCTTAAAAATCAGACAGGAAAAATTCTTTATGTAAGCGGCGAAGAGTCTGCTGCACAAATAAAAGACAGGGCAAACAGGCTTGGTGTAGACAGTTCAAATATTCAGGTTTTGTGTACTTCACGGCTTGAAGATACTCTTGATGCCCTTGATTCTCTTAACCCCGTTTTTGTTGTAATTGATTCTATTCAGACAATTTATTCTGCAGAAGCAGGTCTTATTCCAGGAACTGTGAACCAGCTTAAGTATTGTGCAAATGAGCTTATTGCCTGGGTAAAGGAACGAGATTCTGTTCTTATAATGACTGCCCATGTTACAAAAGAAGGAACTATTGCCGGACCAAAATCGCTTGAACATATGGTCGACACTGTAATTTCTTTTGAACGAAACACAGATGACATTCGCTTTTTGCACGCCCAGAAAAACCGCTTTGGCTCAGTGGACGAACTTGGCATTTTTACAATGACAGAAAAAGGACTTGTGCCTGTACAAGATCCGGCATCGCTGTTTTTAACTAAGCGGAGCGAATCCCAGACTACACAACCTGCAGGAGTTGCATGTACACCGGTTTTTGAAGGAACCCGTGTTTTTCTTGTAGAAATTCAGGCGCTAACAGTTCCTGCAAAAGCAAGTGTAAGCCGTGTTTACAGTGAAAAAATTGACTCTGGTCGTGTTGCAAGAGTTGCGGCAGTTATTGAAAAGCGCTGCGGTTTAAAATTCAGTGATCAGGATATTTATGTAAATGTTGCAGGAGGAGTGCGTCTTACAGAAAGTTCTATTGATGCTGCCCTTGCCTGTGCCCTTTATTCTGCCAGAACAGATATTCCTCTTAATACTAATACTGCAGTATTCGGTGAATTGAGTCTTGCCGGAGAAATAAGGCCTGTAACAAAATCAAAACAGCGTGTAAAAGCAGCACAGAATCTTGGGTTCAGCAAAGTTGTTGCTCCCGAAGCAGAAGAAGGCTCTGTCAAAGCAGAAAATATCAGGGAAATAATAAAGACTTTATTCAAATAAAATGATATAAATAAAAGTCGGATGCAATTCAAAATGAAGCTTAAAAGTTTTTTGTTCATTTTATTTTTATTCTTTACTAACGCCATCTGGTCTCAGGCATTTCAGGAAGCAGATACTCAAATTCCTATAAAGTTTCAGCAGAGTATAGAAGTTTGTGCAAAATTTAACACCATGCAGGATTATGAACCGTCTCTTTTTTCCGGTTCGACAATATATAATATCTGGGGAAAACGCTTTTCGGCTTTGGGAGGAATCCAGATGCAGAAAGGAGACATGCAGCTCACACTTTCTGCTTTTTATTCCTTTTTTAAAAGTGAAAAAGTTTCGCTGCAAACAGGCGTTATTTACAATTTAAACTGGCTGATGGACTATAGTTTGACTAACAATTTTCTGCCATGCCTTTATTTTGAATGGAAGCCTGCCCCTTTTTATACTCTTGAAGTAAACTTTGATTTTTTGTTTAAATTCAGGCATCTTTTTATTTTTGGATTTAATCAACATCAGCTTATAAACACAACATTGGCCGTTAGTATAAAAAGCATCTTCAATCTGCCAAAGAATTTCCGTTTATATTTGGAATTTGCTTCGTTTGAAACCTTCCGATACGATATTTTCTGTGCTCCTTCGTATATTGGCGGTGTTGAGTACTCAATAAACGATTCTTTTGATGTGGCCCTTGATGTAACAATTCACTATATTGATTTCTTTACTCTTTCGGCGCATTATGCAGATACAGACATTAAACTAGGAGTAAGATACAAATGGTAACAGTTTTATTATGCCTGGCTTGTATTCTATTTACATCCTGTGAATATGATTTTCAAAATGCCTTCTACAGATCAAAAGATACCGATTCCAGAACAAAAACGTGCATAACTCTTGATGATTCACAGATTCCGCATCCATCTTCTGACATTTATACAGTTGCCATTTTTTCCGATATCCATTTTGGTGGTAAACAGACAACAAGACATGAACAGGCTTTTCTAAACTGGCTCACCAAAGCAAAAGCAGACGGAAATTGTCCTGAATTCTGTATTTGTCTTGGCGATATTGCCGAACACGGTAAAGAAAGTGAATTTGCAGCTTATAATAAATTCTGCGAGCAGGTTGAAGCGATTCTGGGGGATGGGAAAGTTTATAACGTTCTGGGAAATCATGATTTATATAATAACGGGTGGAATCACTATAACCAGATGATTTTTCCTAATTCATCGTTCTATACTTTTAAAACTAAGAAATTCAGCTGGTATTGTATAGATTCTGCATCCGGAACGTTGGGAAAAAAGCAGTTTGATAAACTAAAAGCTCTTTTTGCACAGGATTCTGCGCCAAAGATTATAATTACGCATATTCCGGCTTACGGAAACCCGCTGAACTATATGGGATACTTTTCGTTCCAGAATACTTACGAAACAGACATGCTGCTTACTCTTTACAGTAAAAATAATGTTAAAATTGTTACCTGCGGGCATATTCATCAGTCATACAAGAATTATTTTAATACTTTTGTTGAATTAACTGTTCCAAGTATTACAGAAAGCAATCAATGGACTGTTCTGACTATTAATGAAAATGACGGATCGGTCAGTGAATTATTGATTTCTGGTTAAAAAAAGTAAATACTGTGTCATTTTTACCCACTCATCTTGTTTCAAAATGCTACTTCTGAGTAAAAAAGTTTCAACCACGGAGCGACGGGAGCCGGATTTGGAGCCCTTTAGTCCACCGCAGCGACGAAGGAGCGAGGAGGATGAGCGTTAGCGAAGGCGGAAAAGCCGGTAACAGCAGGCACTTTTTACTGATTCTGATGAAATTTTCCAAAAAAAAGTAATTTTCTCCTGAAATTCGGGAAGCCGGGGATACTTGGCACGGAACTTGCTATATATAAGGTGAAACAAAAGAAAGTTCAGGAGGCAAAATATGAACGAACTTAGTTTAATTGATTCACTTTTTAATGATGTGTTGGATAGCACTCCAAGTGTTATGTATCGTGCGGGTGTAAGTGCACCTCGTGTTGATGTTACTGAGGATGAAGGAGCTTACACATTGGAAATGGAATTGCCTGGTAGAACTGAAAACGACGTAAACATCGAACTTGACCATGACAATCTGACAATTTCTTCTAAGGTTACCGAAGAGAAAGAGTCTAAAGAAGATAAAAAGGACAAGAAGAAGCCTAAGTACATTCTTAAGGAGCGCCGCTACAGCGAGTTCTCCCGCAGATTTGCACTTCCTTCTGATGTTGACGACGAAAGCATTTCTGCCAACTTCAAGAATGGTATTTTGACCATCAACATGAAGAAAAAGGCTGTTGTAGCACCTAAAAAGATCCAGATTATGGCATCGTAATGCGGGTGCACGACTGATTATACTGGGCGGCATTCTTCTGGATGCGGGCCCAGCATAAATCGGAAATTGTTTTGTAGGGGCCGGGCTCCTGGAGGGGTTCGGGTTTTTGAATTAAGATGGTGTGCCTTGTGCCGCCATCTTTTTTATTTAACTGGCATACTGCTTCAAATGTTGTGCCGCTGCCGGCAAAGAAGTCCATTACAAGAGCGTCTTTTGGCATGGCTGTTATTTCTATGAGATGACTGATAAGCTCCACAGGCTTTGGGTTGTCAAAAAGGCCTTTGTGGCCTAGCAACTCGTCCAGATGTGCCTGTGCGTGGCGGGTTGAATCTACGCATTCAATTATGTTTCGCGGAATGATTTTCTGAGTGTCTTCGTTGAATATTTTTATGCGGGGAACTCCCTTATATTCCGGGGCCGGACCAAAGTAAATGCGGTTATCTGCAAGAAGCGCGTCCATTTCCTGGCGGGGTCGCTGCCACTGACGGGTCCACTCCACTCCCGAAGGCGATTTTATTGTAAAATAATTCTTGTGCTTTGGGTTACTACGCTTTTCGCTAAAAGAAATGCTTCCGCTGAACCAGTTGCCGCGTGGGTCGTTGTCTTTATTCTGGGTTGCCCAGTCTGTTTGAGTTGTTTCTTCAAAAGGTGCCAGCTGGCGTTTGTCTTTTGCATAGCATAAGGTATGCTGCTGGAGCGTGCGTGACCAGGTGTCTTTTTTTCCTTTGCCGTGGAGCCACATAAAATCGTTTACATAGTTCTGTTCGCCAAAAAGCTGATCGCACAAGATTTTTAAATAATGAAGCTCTGACTGATCTATTGCTATGAATATGCAGCCTGTTGGAGCAAGAAGCTCCTGTGCAAGGCGCAGGCGGCGAGACATAAAGCTTAGCCATTCGTCGCGGGCAAATTTGTCGTTGTAGGCAAAGTTGTTTCCGGTGTTGTAGGGCGGGTCTATGTATATGAGGTCGATCTTTTCTTTGAGCTGGGGGCTGAGTTTTTGCAGGGCGGGATAGTTGTCGGACTGGATGAAATAGTTGGCTTCCGGCGAAAAAATAAATGGCGGTTCAAAATTCAGTTTGTTTACAAGAGAAGGATCGTCATATTGCTCAGGGGTATCATCCCAGGTAAATGTAATCATAACAATATAGAGCCGATTGTCGGACTTGAACCAACTACCTGCACGTTACGAGGGTGCTGCTCTACCAGGTGAGCTAAATCGGCGAAAAAAATATATTTATTTTTAAATTGTTTTAGCGGTTAGCGTTACCGGAACGGGTTTCGTACATACGGCGCATATCGGCAATGTTGCTTACGATGATGTAGCTGTCGTACATTTCGATTTTGCGCTTTTCAACGAGTTTGTTAATTTCGTCGTGGGTAACTTCCTGTGTAAGGCCGGCCCAGTGAGCAATATCAGAAAGTGTAACATTGAAGCGGCGTGCTTTTTCTGCAGGATTGCTTACAGGGTTCATTTCGTCGAGCATAAGGAATACATCGGCAAGACGAGCCTGCAAATCTTTAATACAAAGAATGCGGAAGCGGCGCTTCTGGTCGTAGATTCGTTTACAGAAAAGCTTAAGAAGAACAAGTGCTGTCTGTGGGTTACCTGTAATCAAAAGCTCAAAGTTTTCTTTGTTGAATTCAAGACACTTTACGTGACCGGCAGCCATACAGGTTGCAGAACGTGGTGACTTATCAAGAATAGCCATTTCACCAAAAAATTCACCAGGCTTAAGGATATCAAGATTTTTTAAAGTTCCATTTACACTCTTTACAAGCTGAACGCGGCCGCTCTGAATAAGATAGAACGAATCTCCCGGTTCATATTCGGCAATAATAACCTGACCTGGTTCATACTCTTTTGCAAATCGTTCAAATGCCGGAAGAGAGAAAATCTTGAGCGAACCGTCATCGGTTTCTACAGGGGTATCAAGAATTCCTCGTCTTCCCTGTGCTGCCATGCGCTCATGTCTCATTTTACAATCAGCATATTTCTTTGCAATTTCTTCTTTTCTTGGATTCTGTGGATAGCGTGTAAGGAATTTAAGATATACATCCATTGCAGAACGATACTGTTCATCATCATAAAAACACTGTGCAACAGAAAGCATACCAGACTGCTGATCTACAGAAATATTATTTAAAATTGATTCTGTCTTTTTGTGAATCTGTCTTAACTGGTTTGAGAATACACGGAGCATTTTCATAATCAGCTGTTTGTTATTGCTGAAAAGAACTTCAAACTCCTGTACTGTTAAAGCAACTGCAATAGTAGGAACAAGCGCTGTAGCTGTTTCTTCACGCCCAAAGTGTCCGAATGCCGATTTTACACCAAAAAATTCACCGCTTTTTACTTGTTCAATTACAGGCGCACCGGTTTCAATATCTGTACTCTGAAGAACGACAGCACCAGCCTGCATGATGAAAACTCTGTCATCATGATCGCCTTCAAAATAAATGACGGACCCTTTTGTGTATTGCATCGCTTTAGGCATATCTTTTTTAATCTCCTGATTTGCAGATTATTCTACATTATATCACAACATTAAAAAAAATGCTATTATAATCGTATGATTGATTTACATGTTCATACAACAGCTTCCGACGGACAATATACACCTGCTCAAATTATAGAAAAGGCAGCAGAAAAGAATATAAGCACAATTGCAATTACAGATCACGATACCGTTGCCGGTCTTGAAGAAGGCGCTGCAGCTGCAAAAAAGCATGGAATCACTTTTGTTCCGGGTGTTGAACTGAATATAAGCTATCCTACAGGCGAATTTCACCTTCTGGGGCTTGGTTTTAAGCAGATTTCGCTTTCCCTTACTGAAATTCTTGATAATCTTGTGAAAAACCGCGAGCTTAGGAATGCTCAGATTATAGAAAAAATGCGTGAAGCCGGAGTTGATATAACTTTAGAAGAAATGCAGACCGATTTTCCGGATACTGTGCTTGGACGTCCTCATTTTGCGGCTGAACTTGTAAATAAAAAGGTTGTAAAAACAAGACAGCAGGCTTTTGACAGATATTTAGCAAAAGGAAGGCCCTGGTATGTTGCGCGCGTAGGGTCAAACCTTGATGAAGCCATTATTGCAATAAAAGAATCTGGCGGAGTGCCTGTAATTGCGCACCCGATGTCGCTTTATCTTTCGTGGGGAAAGCTGCCCGATGCCTTGCAGAACTTTTATGAGCGCGGAGTTATGGGGCTGGAGGCATTTCATCCGGGAGCGCGGGTTACTGAATGTTTGAGGCTTGAAGAGCTTGCCCAGAAAATAGGATATTTTGTAACTGCCGGCAGCGATTTTCACGGCGAAAAAATCCGAGGGGATAGAAAGCTGGGATATACATGCGGCGGACGTAAGATTGAAGATGATATTTGGGAAAAGATAAAGGGGATTGTTTTATAGAAATATCTTTCAAGTTGATTTGATCAATACTTTTCATTTATTGCATTTACTAAAGTTAAGACAGCATTTAAATCACTTAAGGAAAATCGACGAAGTTTATTATCTATTTCAATTAACTGAACAGAAACAGAATCTTGAACAATAGATTCAGGCATGTCCAAAAGATATTCAAGTGAAACACCTAGAAACTTTGCAACCTTTAATGCCGTATCTGCATATGGAATGCTATTTCTTTTTATACCAAAACTTATATTTGCTGCATCTATACCTACAGCAGAAGCGAGTTCTTTCCTAGTTTTACCTAAATATTTTAATTCGTTATCAACCTTTTCCCAAAAGTTCATGTTAATAGAATATGACAACTGATAATAATTTACTTGCAATAATTAAGTATTGATATATAATTTTTTATATAATTAAGTCTACTTATTTTTCTTAACAATGCTTAAGTATTTTGGAGGATAATTATGAAAAAAATATTGATTATTACATTGTGTATTTTTACTTTCATTTGCTGCAAACACTCAATAAACCCTACACTTTCTCCCCAAAAAATTGAATACACCATTACATTCAAGAAAAACAATGCCGCAGTAGCAGGGACTATGGACACAATTACTGTAGAAGAAGGAAAAACAATTACTCTCCCAGATAATTGTTTTTATATGGATGGTTTTCAATTTATCGGCTGGAATACCGAAAGCGATGGTTCTGGTTTTAATTATGCAGACAAAGAATCTATACAATTAACTTCAAGCATCGTGTTGTTCGCACAATGGCTTGATATAAGAATTCCGACATATCATATTATTGTTACAGCACCAGAAAACGGAACTGTTCTGTTAAGTCAAGATTCTGCTGAATCGGGTACAGAAGTAACAATTACACTTATTCCTGACAGTTTTTATGATGTTGACACTGTTTTGGTAACCGGTGAATATAATACCGTTATAAATACAACTCAAGCTACTGACACTAACAGAAAATATACATTCATAATGCCAAACCAGCAAATAAATGTTAGAGCAACTTTTAAAGCTATTACTGTAACTCCAGAAAATATCGAAGAAAAAATAAAAACCATGATCAATAGTGGAACCGCAAAAGTTACAGGAACATTTGATCTAAGCAAGACAGATTCGAATACAATAAGAAAAATTAATGCAGCTCTAAAGGAACTATACAATAATAAACCTGAAATTAGAGTATCCTTGGATCTTTCTGAAGTTTCAAACCTAACAGAATTAGAAGACACTTTTCCGAATAGCGACAGCCCAGTTGATGATTATAATAGTAAAAAGTATTCTTTTAATTCCTGTGATAATCTTAGAGAAATAATTCTTCCTCAAAATTTGGAAAAAATCGGTGGAGGTGCTTTTTACAATTGTAAAAATCTTGAAAGCATTATTATCCCAAATACTGTCAACACTCTTGGTTCATGGGCGTTTGCAGATTGTTCAAATCTTAAAAATGTACAATTATCAACATCTATTAAAAAACTTGGTGATAGAACATTTTTGCATTGTACTGCACTTGAAGAAATTGAAATTCCTGGAAACATAGAAACGCTAGGAGATTTTTGTTTTGGTGGATGTACAACCTTAAAAAATGTCATAATAACAGAAGGCTGTAAATCTATTGGCAGCTGTTTTTATGACTGCTCGAGTCTTGAAAGCATTACTTTACCAAGTTCTTTGAATAGTTTTAGTGATGGATCTTGCGGGTTTAAGAACTGTACAAATTTAACAAATGTTTATTATACTGGAACAATTTCGCAATGGTGTAATATAATTTGTGACAATTGGGCAGCCACGCCACTATGTAATGCAAGTAATCTCTTTATAGATGGGAAAGAAATTACAGGTGAACTATGTATACCTTCATCTGTTACAACAATTCGTTCTTATGCATTTTATAATTGTTCAAAAATAACAAGTGTAGTAATAGAGAATGGTGTTATGTTCATTCATCATGATGCCTTTAATCATTGTATTAATCTTGAATCTATAAGTATACCTGAAAGTGTATGTTACATTGAAGCTGGTAGCTTTAGTTGGTGTGGTAATCTCAATTATGCAACATTTGAGAAAACACAGCAATGGTTTGGTCAAGATCAACTTGACACCAATCCAGTAGAACTTGATCCCTTAAATGATCCGACAAATAATGCTTACTTTCTTAGATGTTTTGGAGCTAATTACCAAATGGGAATCTTTAACGAGAATTATACTTCAAATTAAGAGAGATTGAATATGACAGTACAAGGTTTTAAGAAGTTTAGAACAGATTTCATTAGTGAATTAAAAAAACAAAATAATGCTGTTTTTTTAGTGAATTATCCTCCAATAAATAATAATGAGTTATTTTTTTGGGTAACTTCATTGGGAACAGGAATTGGTAGTGAATTATGTCACTATGAATTTGTTACTGACAAAAAATCAAATGTTATCGACCTGGAAGTACATTTTGAATTTCAAACTGCAAACGATAATTTTTCCTGCTCAAGAATCTTGCAAATGAACACTCTTCTTTCTAGACAGATAAGACGTTGTTATCCTTTTTCAAAGAATTCTTTACAAGTTGGTATAAAATATAAATCATTAGATCCAAGTTCAAACACAATTAAGGATGATGCTCTTTATTATCTAACAGAATTAGACAGACAATTCAGAAAGAAGTTTCCAAAAATACTCAAGAAACTTTAGATATTATTACATTCAAAATCTTCGCAAAAAAAAGCAATCATTAAGAAACCTTCGGTTTTATCCCTTGCCCGTTACAACAAAAACAATTATATTTAAACCAATGATACCAAAAGAAATCATACAAAAGTCGAAAGAACATATTAGCGCTTCTTCTCTTTCAAAAGATACTGACTATTTCTGTGTGTCTCGCGATATTTTTCAGGCAAGGGTAGATTCATTTATTTTGAAAACCGGGAAATACATGGAATCTGCGGTTATGGGTGAAATTGGAAACAATTCATTTGATCATAACTGGCAGTTTGCAGAAGGACAAATGAGAGGGGCTTATTTTAATCTTGATTTTGAAGGATATACAGTTCTTGCAGATTATGGACGTGGTATAAGACAATCTTTGAATAATGTTATTAAACTTAATTCAGATTTAGAGGCCGTTACTGCAGGTTTTACAAAACAAATATCAGGACGACTTCCTGAGCAGCGTGGAAATGGATTAAAATTTGTTGCTGAAACTGTAAAAAATAAAAACTGGTCTTTATACTTTCAAACCGGCAATGCTTGTTGTATAATAAGTGAAGGTAAAATTAGTTTTGATGAAACTGATGATTCTGTAATTGGTTGCATGGCTATTATAAAATTTTCGGAGTAATACAATGGTTTTACAAATTCACAATTTTGGTGATATTTTAATGTCTCGTCCTGCTGGGAAAGAAGCTTTTCTTATGGCAAAAGCGTACATACTTGGACAGCCTTCTCCGGAAGAAACTATTACCCTTGATTTTTCTGATGTAAAGGTTCTTGCGCCTTCCTGGGCTGACGAATTTATTTCAAATTTGAAATCTACATTCCCAAACCAAATTGACTTCTTAAATACAGAAAATGAATCTGTAAAAGAATCTTTAAAATGGGTAAGTTAATTCAATCACAAATCTCTTATGCCCCGAAATTTTCTTTTTGATTTAGATCAGACTTTGTTGAATTTTCATGCTTCTGAATATAAGGCACTTGGGATTGTTCTGCGTGAAAACGGTCTGAATTTTTCTGATGATATTTACGAAAAGTTTAAGGTTTGCAATAAAAGCTTGTGGCTTGAGCTTGAAAAACAGACTATTACAAGAACTGAGCTTTTTATAAAAAGATTTAATTATGTTCTTGAGCTTGCCGGTGGAGATATTTCTAAGCTTGATGCCCTTAAAATTAATAATGATTTTATAAATACAATGGCCGTGAATGGTGTTCTGATGGACGGCGCCCTTGAGTTTTTACAGAAGCTTAAGGCTCAAATTCCTGATTGCAGAATATACATCATTACAAACGGTGCAACAGTAAATGCAAAAGGCCGCATTGAATCTACAGGCCTGGACAAATTTATAGACGGATTATTTGTTAGCGAAGACATGGGCGTTTCAAAGCCTGCGCGTGAATATTTTGATATTGTACTTGAAAAGATTGGAGAGTCTAAAGAGTCATGTATTGTGATTGGCGATTCTCTTTCTTCTGACATGCTTGGAGCTAAGAATGCGGGAATGTGTTCTGTCTGGTTTACGCCTACCGGTGATATTGAACAGGCTTGCGCTGAGTATGATATTGATTATACTGCGCGGGATTTTGATGAATTACTATCTGTTCTTAAGAATGCTGTAAAATCTCAATAAATTTTCACTTTTTTTCAAAAAAATTCATTTTTTTTCGCAAATTTTTGTAAGAAGTCCATTTTTTTTTCAATATTAAGTATAGGAAAAAATACTCTAAAAAAATGGACGAGGTACTATGAAAATCTATTCGTTTTCTCCCTTTGGTTATGAGGGGGCATTGGTCACGGTCGAGGTGGATTTGCGCAGGGGCATTCCGGCAATTGATCTGGTTGGGCTGGCAGATGGAGCTGTAAAAGAGGCGCGGGAACGTATGCAGGCAGCAATAAGAAACTCGGGATTCCCTTTTCCGCCGGAGCGTGTGCTTATTAGTCTTTCACCGGCTGATTTGAAAAAAGAAGGTGCAGGATTTGATTTACCAATCGCACTTGGGGTGCTTGGGGCTAGTGCTGAACTTTCTAATACTGCGAACTTCCTGCCTGATCCGATTCTTGTAATGGGGGAACTTGAACTTTCGGGTAAGGTGCGCGCTGTAAAGGGTGTACATGCGGCTGTTGCAACTGCGGCGTCTTGCGGGATCATGCAGTGTATTGTTCCGGCTTCGAATGCAGATGAAGCTATGGAAGTTCCGGGCGTGCGGGTTTATGGAGCAGACACTCTTGAAAATGCTTTTAGGGCGCTCAGTGATCCGGCTTTTTTTATGAACAGGAATATTGGAAGAGGGGCAAAAGATATTCCTGCAGGCTGCGAAGAAAAAGACGGCGTGTTTTTTGCACAGATGCAGGAAGGTTATGAATATGCAGAAATTCTTGGGCAGCGGGAACTGATTCGTGCTTTACAGATTGCGGCTGCAGGCGGGCATAATCTTCTTGCGGTTGGAGCTCCGGGCTGTGGAAAGACTATGGCTATTCAAAAGTTTCCGGCAATTAATCCGGTTTTGACTATGGAAGAAGCACAGTCTGTTACAAGAATATGGTCGCTTGCGGGGCTTATAAAACCTAACAATCCTTTAATTCGCATTCCACCGTTCAGGATTCCGCATCAGACTGCTTCGGTGGAAGGAATGTGTGGCGGTGGTGTGAACTGCAGGCCTGGAGAAATTTCTTTGGCACATAACGGAGTTTTGTTTTTAGATGAAGCGGCTGAGTTCAGGTCGAGTGTCCTTCAGATGCTGCGCGTGCCTTTGGAAAGCGAAAGCATTACTTTGAGCAGGGCCGGTAGAAGCACTACGTATCCGGCAAGGTTTCAGCTGCTCATGGCAACAAATCCGTGTCCGTGCGGGAATTACGGTTCTAAAACAAAGATTTGTTTGTGCAGCGGAAAATCGATTGACCAGTACTGGAAAAAGTTTTCGGCTCCCCTGCTCGATCGAATTGATTTGCGGGTGTTTGTAGAAAATCAGTCTGAAACGCAGGAGGAAATTGAACAGCGCAAAGACCTGCTTACTACAGAAGAAATCCGCGAAGGAATTGCAAGAGCCGTACTTGCCCAGCGCAAACGTCAGGGAACAAAAAATGCAAGACTTTCCCCGCAGGAAATTCTTGATTACTGCGTCATGGAAAAAGATGTCCGCGACGTCCTGGACAAAGCAATCAGCCGCTACGGGTTTTCTCCACGAGCCATAAGCAGCTGCATAAAGGTGGCAAGAACTATTGCAGATATTTCCGGTTGCGAGAAAATCGAGTCCCTACATCTGGCCGAAGCAGTAGACTTCCACAAACTCTGCGCCAACATGAGGCCGGAACTGTAAATCCCATGGGGTCCCTGAGCCTGTCGAAGGGCCTCAGAAGGAGAAATATTCGTGAAAGCTTATATGTACATACTTAAATGTAAAGACAAGTCATATTATGTTGGAAGCACTGATAATTTAACACTAAGAGTTGAAGAGCATAATGCTGGAGAAGGATGTTCTTATACAAAAGAAAGACTCCCTGTTCAACTTGTTTATTATGAAGAATGTTTTAACATCAAAGATGCATTCAATCGTGAACAACAAGTAAAAGGATGGGGTCGAAAAAAGAAAGAAGCTTTAATTAAAGGAGATATGAATTCTTTAAGATTATTATCAAAAAAGGCCCTTGTTAAAGGACCCTTCGACAAGCTCAGGGACCCCATGGCTCCTTGAGTTAACATGCATTTACCGGAGAAGAGACTTGAACTCTTACACGATTGCTCGCAACAGATTTTGAGTCTGTCGTGTCTACCATTCCACCACTCCGGCGTGAGTAGACAAAATATAACAAAAAAACGGGGGTTTTTCAAGTGTTTGATGCTTGTTA
>JAFZLJ010000001.1 GCA_017551545.1 Treponema sp.
AGTCGCATCCCATACAAATCTCACGAATAAGCTGTGCATGTATGATTTCCTGTGATGTTTGGTATAATATGCGGCATGGAAATTGACGTAAAGGCTGCGGTGGCCGACATTGAAGCCACATCTGATCTTCTTGAGCGGGCGCTCAAGTTGTCGGGGCTGATTACGACCATGTTTCAGCGGCATGGATTCCCGTTGGTTGTCGTCGGCGGAAGCGCAGTCGAGTTCTATACCGAGGGTGGATACATGTCTGGCGACATTGATTTCTGTCGCAAGTCGCTGAAGACGATTCCGCCGCGCTTGATGCAGGATGTGATAGCCAAACTTGGCGGCAGGGGCGTTGCACGGAGCTGGACCTTGGTTTGAACGACAAGTCTGTAATTGGTCTTGCAAAGAAAACTGGTAACGAAAGATTTGCATGGGATGCTTACCGCCGCTTTATTCAGATGTACGGTGACGTAGCAATGGGTGTTGACCACGACAAGTTTGAAGCAATCATTGACAAAGAAAAGGCAAAGCGTGGTATTAAAGATGATCCAGAGTTGAACGTAGAAGAACTCAAGAACATCGTTGCTAACTACAAAAAGATGTACAAAAAGGAAAAGGGAGAAGACTTCCCTCAAGATCCTAAAAAGCAGATGTGGGGTGCTATTGGTGCCGTATTCGGTTCTTGGATGAACCCACGTGCTATTACATACCGCAAGCTTAACAACATTAAGGAAGGAGCTCTTAAGGGTACAGCCGTTTCTGTAATGGCCATGGTATTCGGTAACAAGGGTAACACTTCTGGTACTGGTGTTTGTTTCTCTCGCGATCCTTCAACAGGTAAGAACGAATTCATGGGTGAATACCTTATGAACGCTCAGGGTGAAGACGTAGTAGCAGGTATTCGTACACCACAGAAGCTTTCACAGCTTAAGAAAGAAAATCCAAAGGTATATGACCAGCTCTGCAAGATCCGTGATCGTCTTGAAAAGCACTATCACGATATGCAGGATATGGAGTTCACTGTAGAAGAAGGTAAGCTCTATATGCTCCAGTGCCGCAATGGTAAGAGAACTGGTGCTGCTGCTGTTAAGATGGCAGTTGACATGGTTGCTGAAAAGCTCATCACAAAGGAACAGGCTCTCTTGCGCGTAGAACCAGAACAGCTCAACCAGCTCCTCCTCCCACAGTTGGACAAGGACGCTGTAAAGAAGGCTCGCGAAATCGCTTCTGGTCTTAACGCTTCTCCTGGAGCTGGATGTGGACAGATCGTATTTACAGCTGACGAAGCAGAAGCTTGGGCAAAGGCTGGAAAGAAGGTTCTCCTCGTTCGTAAAGAAACATCTCCAGATGACATTGCAGGTATGGCTGTTGCACAGGGTATCCTTACATCAACTGGTGGACGTACATCACACGCTGCCGTAGTTGCTCGTGGTATGGGAACTCCTTGTGTTTGTGGTTGTGCAGACGTTGTATTCAAAGATGCTAAGACAATCGTTGTAAAGGGAAAGGCTTACAAAGAAGGTGACTTCCTTACAATCGACGGTGCTACTGGTAAAGTATATGAAGGAAAGGTTGCAGTTAAACCTGCTTCTATTTCTGGTGACCTTGAAAAGTTCCTTAAGTGGGCTGATGAAATCCGTGCAGCTTCAATCCGCAAGACTCCATCTGGACAGATGGTTAAGGGATTTGATGTATTTGCTAACGGTGATACACCTAAGAATGCAGAAGATGCATTCCGCTTTGGAGCAAAGGGTATTGGTCTTTGCCGTACAGAACACATGTTCTTCGACGAACCAAAACTTACTGCATTCCAGAAGATGATCGTTTCTGAAAATACAGAAGACCGCAAGGCTAACCTTAAGAAGATTCTTCCACTTCAGCAGAAGGACTTCTACGAAATCATCAAGGCTATGAAGGGTTACCCAGTAACAATTCGTCTCCTTGACCCACCTCTTAATGAATTCATTCAGGCAGAAGATGCTGCACAGCTCAAGGCTCTTGCTACAAAACTTGGTATGAAGCCAGCTGCTCTTGCAACAAAGGTTGCTGCTCTTGACGAACACAACCCAATGCTCGGACACCGCGGATGCCGTCTCGCTATCACTTATCCAGAGATTTACGAGATGCAGGTAGAAGCTATTGCCCGCGCTACTGCTAAACTTGATAAAGAAGGTATTAAGCACAAGGTTCAGATTATGATTCCTAACGTTGTTTCTTACCGCGAAGTTGAACAGATTCGTGCTCAGGCAGAAGCTGTAATTGCTGATGTAAACAAGGCTTGTGGAACAAAACTTAAGTTCGAAATTGGATCTATGGTTGAATTCCCACGTACAGCTTTGATTGCTGATAAGGTTGCTAAGTTTGCTGACTTCTTCTCATTCGGTACAAACGACCTTTCACAGACAACATTCGGCTTCTCTCGCGATGACTACGGTAAGTTCATTGAATCATACCTTGATCAGAGAATCTTGGAAGACGATCCATTTGCTACACTTGATCCAGATGGTCCAGGTGCCCTTATGGAAATTGCAGAAGCTAAGGGACGTTCAGTTAAGGCTAACCTCCACCTTGGTATCTGTGGTGAACATGGTGGTGACCCAGCTTCTATCGCATTGTGCTACAAGCTTGGTTTGAACTACGTATCTTGTTCTCCATTCCGTGTACCACTTGCTCGTCTTGCTGGTGCTCAGGCTGTTATTAAGGCTGGAATTAAGAAGGCTCCTGCTAAGAAGCCTGCTGCAAAAAAAGCTCCTGCTAAAAAGCCAGCAACTGCTGCTAAAAAACCTGCTGCTGCAAAGCCAGCTGCAAAAAAATAATTTGACTGACACGCTGCGCGTGCAGTCAAACATGTTTAATCTCCCGACGCTAAAGCGCGGGAGAAACTAGTTTCGACCTGACAGCTTCGCTGCAGGTCAAACCATTAAGTAAAAGAAGCTACTTCTGAAAAGAGGTAGCTTTTTTTATGAGAAAATTCTTAGAAAACTTTTCGTAACCATAGGCTTGTACCTCCGTTTTGTTATTAGCAAACAAACTTTGATTGTAGGAGGTATTACTATGAAAAAGATTAATTTATTTGCTATTACAATTTTAGGTTTGGCAGTTCTGTTCGCAGGCTGCAGCAAGAACGACTCAGATTTTGAAGATGTCAAGACAGTAAAGGTTTCTGATGTTACTACTGTAAATGGTGCAAAGGTACAGCAGAAAGCTTCAATAACAAGCAAGGCCCAGTTTGATTCAATTGTAAAGGGTTCTCTTGAAAAAGATTTTGGTGAAGCAATTGGACTTGCTGTTTCAGGTGACACAAGTTCTGGAAGAGCTGCTGTAGCAACAATTGGAACAGAAGATTTTAAGGCTGCATTTAAAGACCTTGGAAATCAGTTTGACAGCGTTAAACCCGATGAAAACGGAAACGTTACTCTTAACATTGACTGGACTGGTCCTGTAGGAAAAGTTTCTGTTGCCGACGAAGGAAAGGCTGTAGAAGGAGCCGATGCAATTATTGACGACATGAGCCTTGCTATTTCTGGTTCTGCAAAAGCAACACAAACTTCAGTTTCTGGAAATGTAAATGCTTCTGCTAAATTTGGCGCTTCACTTAGCATTACAGATGTAGAACAGCTTTCGACAATCAAAAATCTTAAGCTTAATACAACTGGTGGAGCCAGAGCATCAAACATCAAGTTTAGCACAAAAGAAGTTGGCGAAGACACAGAATTAGATTCTTTGAGCGGCAAATTCTATCTTAAATACGGTTTGGATGGTGCCATGCTCTTTGAAGCTGCCGACGAAAATGGGACAGAATACAACGGTGTTGTAAAAGTTTCTGTAAGCATTAATTCAAACACATCTTTATCTAAAGAAGGACTTGAAGCAGTTTCTGAATTGTTGAACAAAAAGAATCCAACTAATGACGAAATTGACCAGCTTCCAATTAAGATTAGTGTGAAGATTGCTGTTTATGATGTTGACGGTAACAAGCTGTTTGATTACTTTACAGCAGACAAACTTTCTGAAGTTATTAATTTTGGAAAGGAATTCTAAGGAAGGAAAGATTGTCGGGTCAAGCCCGACAATGACATGTTAGCCCCGGGTTTGACCCGGGGATTTTTTTATTTCATTTTCATGGTTACGCTGTAATCTTTGTCTGTCCAATCCGGATCTACAACCATATCCAAATCGGCATTTAAAGAAATACCTTTTGTGAACTTATAAGCGCGTTCTGTGTCTTTGCAGTAGAAAGAAATTGTAACACCCTTTGTTCCTGCATCAACCTTAAAGTTCTGGATTGTTGAATCGTTAAAATCATAGATTTTTTCGCCGGTGCTTGTAAGCGAAAGAACAATGTGACCATCAGCAGAGAATGTCCAGTCTGCATCCCAGGCTTTGTCCTGCCAGGTTCCTTTAATTCCACCTAAATCAAGAGCAAAAAGTCCTGTTGCCATAACGGCAAGAATAACCATAACAAATAATTTTTTCATTTTGTTTAGCCTCCAGTAAAATATTATACCACAGCCCTTATTATTCTGCTATCTTTTTTGCATTATATGGTGTAAAATAAATAGGATGCATTATATTGTAGAATATGAAATAGCAGCTATTCTTTTGTCTCTTGCAGTTCTGTTCAGCTTTTTCAGAAAGAAGCTTGTTAATACAAGATTAACACGGGTTTTCTTTACACTTGTAATGAATGTTCTGCTAACAGCATCTATAGACCTTTTTGTTATTCATCTTCATGAAAGAATTTTAGTACAACATTTGTGGCTGGATTATCTTTGCAATGAAATATATTACATCTTAATAACCTCGTTTTCTTTAGTGTTTTATGATTGTATTCGAACTACACTTTCAGGAAGCATAATACGAACAAAATTTAAATTAATCAGATACGCCGTTCCAATAACGGTTGCAGTAATTTGTATTTTATCTACACCCTGGACAAAAATGATTTTTTACTTTGACGAGCAGATGCAGTTTGTCAAAGGATGGGGTTATCAGATTATGTATCTGGTTGCGGCTATTTACTTTTTAAGCGCTTTATACAAAATTATCCTTTTTAGAAAGGAAGCTTCTGCGTCTCAACGAATAACAGTTTACTTTTATATAACAATGTGCGTTATTTCTGTTGTTATTCAAACTATAAATCCAAAACTGATAATTACAGGTTTTGTTGCTTCTGTTTCGACAATGATGGTTTTTCTGGCTCTTGTGAACCCTACAAACTATTTTGATAAAGAAACAGACGTTCTTAACCTTTCGGCGTTCCGTGATGTTTTTGCGCAATATCAATTCAGGAACAGACCTTTTAGAATTATTGGTATTCAAATAATTGGAATAAGAAATCTTATAGAAACAATCGGTCTTGAAAAGAAAACAGAAATCTTAAGACTTTATACAATCAAGCTTAAGGCTGCCTGTGGAAAGCATTCTTTGTACAGAGTTTCTGGAAGCCGCATTTATGTTTTTATTCCCGATGATGACAAAACCGAAAAACGAATTGTAGATAATATCCATAAGATTTTTGAAGAATCAATTCTTGTGGGAGATTTCCGCATTTCTCTTACAGAGCATATAGCAATTTATAAATATCCGGATGATTCAACTGCACTTGCCGATACAGAAGATTTAATTCGCTCTACACTTAGTTCAATTTACAACGAAGCACCTTGTACTGTTATTCATGTTAGTCAGAAGGTGCTTGAAAAAAAGAGCCGTGAGCTTCAGATTCTGCAGGTTATGAAACAGGCTGTTCGCCGCGGAGATTTTTATGTTGTATATCAGCCGATTTATTCTTTTGAGCAGAACCGCTTTACAACTGCCGAAGCTCTTGTTCGTCTTGAAAACGATGAACTTGGTGAAGTAAGCCCGGAAGAATTTATTCCAATTGCAGAACAGAACGGAATGATTCTGCAGATTGGAGAATTTGTTTTTGAGACTGTATGCCGTTTTGTTCTTCATCATAAAATCTGGGAAAAAGGAATTGAGTACATTCATGTTAATCTTTCGGTAATTCAGTGTATGCAGGAAAAGCTTGCGGACCAGCTGTTCAAAATTATGGATTTGTACAACCTTGATTACCGTTATATAAATCTTGAGGTAACAGAATCTGCAGCTATTGCTTCGAGCGAAGTTCTTATGGACAACATGAACCGCCTTATTGAACGCAATATGAATTTTTCTCTTGATGATTTTGGTACAGGCTTTTCGAATACCGCTACACTTATTAAATATCCGTTCCACACAATAAAGCTTGATAAAGCCATGGTGTGGGATGCAATGCATAATAAAAAAGCAGAAATCATTTTGAAAAACACAATTGAAATGGTAAAAATGCTTAATATGGAAATTGTTGCCGAAGGTGCAGAAACTCCTGAACAGGTAGAAAAGCTGCGCGAAATGGGTGTAGATTTTGTTCAGGGATATTATTACTCGCGCCCAATATCGCGGGATGATTTTCTTAAACTTTTAAATGATTATACGGAGCGTCGCAAGAAATATGATTGATTATACAATAAGATATGATGTTGCGGGTGCTCTGATTGCCGTTGCGGTAATGCTCAGTTACTTCCGCCAGAAAAAGGTAAAAACAAAAATCTCCGATTCCTTTACGGCACTTATCTGGCAGTGTTTGTGCGCCTGTGTTTTAGATATTGCTTCTGTTCAGTTTATTAAATATATTTCGCCTGCAAACCTGTGGTTTAATTATGTACTGCTCATTGCATATTATATTTTCTTTAATGCAATGCCGCTCATGTTCTATATGTGCTTCTGGTTCCTTTCGGAAAAGAACCGGAAAATGCCGCTTAAGCAATACTGGATTTATTTTGGAATATATTTGTTCTTCAGTTTATTTACAATATCTTCACCATTTACACATTTTGTTTTCTGGTTTGATGATAATCTTGTATTCCATCACGGAAAGCTTTTTTATGTTTATTATATTCTTGATGTTTTTTATGTTGCAGGTGGAGTTGTTCACTTTTTGAGACACAAAAGGCATTTTACTCCTAACCAGATTATATCGCTGATGTTCTTTACAGTAGCTTGTTTTATTGCTTCTGTAATTCAAACCCTTGTTCCATATCTATTAATTACCTGTTTTGTTTTCTCATTAACAATTCTTATATTGTTCCTGTCGCTCGAAAATCCGGATGATTATATTGATTCGGAGTCTGGAGTTTACAACAGGGCGGCTTTCCTTGTTCGTGCCCAGGATAATATAGATTTTGAAAAGAATATGTTTATAATCGGCCTTTACAGTGAACCTCTTGTTCATATTCTTCGTTCACTTGGTGAAGAAAACCGGAACCTTTTTTATAAAACAGTTTTTTCTTTCTTAAAAGAAAAGAGCGGAAAAGAAAACACCTATCGTCTTACTTACGAAATATTTGCAAGTATGCTAACCGATATTACCGAAGAACAATGTGAGCAAATTGTAAAAGATATCTGGAATTATTTTAGAGAACCGGTAAAGTGCGGAAATATCGAAATTTCTATTGCTGTAAATATCCGTACAATTAAGTACCCTGATGATGTTATAACAATTGAAGATTTAGTTGATTTAATTGAAGATTCCCTTGAAGAAAAAAACAGTATTGAAGAAGGGGCTTCGCTAAGGGCTAATCCGATTATTCTTGAACGAAGAAGACGGGAACACAAAATTGTTCAGGTTCTTGAAGATGCAATGAAGAACAACGCTTTTGATATTGTTTATCAGCCGATTTATAATATTGATAAGGGTGGTTACACTAGTGCCGAGGCACTTTTGCGTTTGCGTAGCGATGAGCTTGGCGACCTTACACCAGATGAATTTATTCCACTTGCAGAAAAGAACGGGCTTGCCCTGCAGATTGGAAACTTTGTATTTAAAGAAGTTTGCAACTATATTTCTTCAAACAAGATATGGGAAAAAGGTGTTGAAAATATACATGTAAATCTTTCGGTAATTCAATGCATGCAGGAAAAGCTTTATGAAATTCTGTTTGACATAATGGATGAATATAAGCTTGATTATAAATATATTGATCTTGATGTTTCTGAAACAACTGCCATTCTTGCAAATGATACTTTGCTGCGAAACATGAATGTTTTAATTGATCATGGAATGAGTTTTTCTTTGGATAATTATGGTACCGGTCTTTCAAATACAAATACTCTTGTAAAATATCCTTTTAAGTATGTAAAGCTTGATAAGACTTTGGTTAAGGCTGCTGTAAACGATGAAAAGGCCCGCATTATTCTTCACAAAACAGTTTCAATGGTAAGAGATCTTGATATGCGAGTTGTTGCCGAAGGCGTAGAGGATATGGGTGAGTACGACATGGTTGTTTACCTTGGATGCAATTACATCCAAGGCTTTATGTTCTCAAATCCTCTTTCGCCTGAAGATTATTTGAAGTTTGTTTCTAGAACCTGAGCCAATTCATTTTACATTGAATGTAGAAATTCATATCTGGTTCTAGTTTTTTCATATCATTCAAATCAAACAGCATTGAAAATCCGCCTGTAAGCTTTTGGCCTTGAGAAATTGGAAAATCAAGTTCAAGATCAAGAGCCATTTTTCGTTCAAGGTTTAAGTTCATAGGAAGTGCAAGCTCTGGAACAGGTGTAGTGCCATCTGAGTTTTTACCAAAAGAAGCAAGTCCCTGAAGCTTTACAGAACCGTCTGCAAGGCCTTGAAGAATTCCCGGGAATACATAAGAGTAATTCAAAAGTATTTTTCCAGGATACTGGCAGTTTTCGTATTTACCACCAAAATGGGCACGGCTTAAGTATGGAACTGTTGCACTTGGGAAGTCTGTGTAGCGGATTACGG
>JAFZLJ010000090.1 GCA_017551545.1 Treponema sp.
CTGTTCCAAGGTAAAGTTTTTTTCTTCAATTCTTTCAAACAACGAGTTCTCGACAGTGCAAGAACTCACAAATAGAATGCACAGAATTGCGCATACTTTCAAATAAATCTTGTTCATAAATTCTAATCGTTTAAATTGTTATAAAAATATTTTGCTTGATTCTTGTGCAAAGATGGTGTTGTAACAGAATTATAGAATGCATAGGGCTACGCAGTTTTTCAAAAAATTTTTGTTCATTAATCCTAATCGTTTTTTCCACCAGAAAGTATGCTCAAAGCAAATCAATGCAATTAATCGTATCAGCAAAACATGTCAATATAGTCCTGCCGTTCGCCTCCTGCAAGTTCAAAAAGAGAGCGTATCTAGGCTATTCTTCAAATTTAGTGAAGTATCATCCCTATATGTTCATTAAACTCATATTGAGCCCTATGCTCATCTTCCATCCTTTTCCAATCATCTCTTGCTTTATTATCCAATCTACGGGCTGAGGCAGGAGGGTTAATTCCATACTGCTTGTTTTTGTCCAACCTGAAATAGAACTTAAACTTGATTTCAGTTTTTATAGGATTGCCTTTTATGTCGTATGCTGGGATAATATACTTCTGCTCCCTAGAAAACAACTTTTTAATCGCTTCAAGCGCAGCTTGATTCAAGTTATCATACTGGCAAGTTTGACCTATTTTTATATCAGATAAGGATCCGTCTTCAGAAATGGTAAAAACCACAGTTACATCTCCTTCCTGGCGGTATTTTTTATCTTGCCCGGGATATGTCAAATACCCGTAAACTGCTTTCCTGAAAGAATAAGTGTTCAAAGCGTAGCCCTTGTATCTTGGCCAAACCAGAGTATCATTTTGTGGATATAAGAGCCCGGCTGACTTCAAAGAATCTAAACCATACATGTCATAAAGACTTCTCCTCTCCTTGTTTTTTAGTATATAAAACGCCTCATTGAGCAGAAGCATCTTTTTTGCGGCTCCTGCTCTGTCATCAACATTGTAATAAGGATGGTATTGCTTGTAAAGCCTACCGTATTGCTTAAACAGTTTATTGGTACTGGCATTATGCTTGACTCCCATTATTTCATAATAGTCCTGTTTGGACTGGGATCTACAGACACTAAAAAAGCATATTGTTAGAGCTAATGCCAGGAAGAAAACAAAAGACTTCATAAGATACTTTTAGTTTATTGATTGTATACATATAGCTTTATTAGGATCCACAATAAATGATTCTATTTCTCTTAAGCAACCAGAACCCGGGTCATAATAAATCCAAAAATTGTCCACCGTATAGCCCAACAATAACAATGCATTGTTTATAGAGTCTACTTGATTATATACAAGAACAACACTGCCACCTGCTATTATATTCTCAACCGTTCCTGTAAACTGGAAACATGAGAAAAGAGATGAAACAAAATCATGATAATCAGAGAAAGGTATTCCATTATCCAAAGAATTGGCGGACATAACACAAGCCGATATTGTGTCATAACCTTTATTCATATAATAATCTCTCAAATAAATATAAATATCATCCTCGGAAAGATATATTCCAAAAAGATTATAGAGATATGCTATACAATTTGCTAACGAAGTATTTTCTCCTGCTTGAGACGAAAACGACTCAATTATGTTATCCGTGGCATAAACGTTCAAATTATTTACATTATGGCCAGAACCACCATGATTCATGCTTCCGGAATCTTCGTTTTTATCACAAGTACAATAATTTGTAATATCTAAGCCATCTTTATCAGGAGTTCCTTTTATTTTACCACATTTGTTACAAATGGAGTTGCCGCTATTGCTTCCCGGCTCCTGTGGATGATCCTGATGCCAACATGTACAATGTTCTGGCCATTTCCCACAATTTGTGCAAGGAAAATACAGAGCATAAAAGCCTGCTTGTGTTTCAGAGCTTTCACAATTTGGACAAATATAAGTTCCTTCTTCATTGAGAACCCACTTAGATACAGTTTGGCAATAATTACAGTATCTCCAATCTTCTTCTGACGTTGTATTTCCGTCACCACCTCCTTTAGTCAAGACAGGAAAGTTAGAAATGGCAACACCTATAGAAGCCATTCCTTTTAGATTATTAGCGTTGCATGTGTCGGTTACAATATGTAATTCGTGACGGTTCCCATTATTATAGAAGTACGTATTTAGGGCACGCCCTGTCTCGTCAGAGATGATAAATAAACCATTAAAATGAGACCGGGAACCAGTATATAGGAAAGGCTGGCCAGGGTCATTAATCAAAGTACTGCTCCCTATACCTGTTGTAATAAATCTTCTTATCTCTCCTTCATTAGTTTGTTCTACAACAAGATAGCATTTAACCTCGTGATCTTTAAAGAAATATGTGTGATATTTGCCATAATTGATGTTAAAGCGACCTTTTGTCTGTGCTGAAAGAGAAATAGGAACCATAAAGGCTATTCCAGATTCTGTCTGCCCTGATACAGCATTCTCCCAATCAGGAACGATATTTTCCCAATCAGTTTCGCCATCAGACTTTGTTCTTGCCTTGTTTAAATTCTGAGATTGTAGAAAGCTGACCAGTTTCAAATCTTCAGCATTGTTCTCAAAATTTGCCCGTGCCTGTTCCAAGGTAAAGTTTTTTTCTTCAATTCTTTCAAACAACGAGTTCTCGACAGTGCAAGAACTCACAAATAGAATGCACAGAATCGCGCATGTTTTCAAATAAAGCTTGTTCATAAATTCGAATAGTTTAAATTGTTAATAAAATGTTTTGCCTGGTTCTGAGAACGGACTGCCAATGAGCCCGTTACTTTATATCGGTTGTTCAAGATCCTTTCTGCTATTTGCATTTCTTGAGCAGACTCATATTCAAACCCCTATATGCTGATAGTAATTTTTAGAGATGTGCAAATTGAATGTCATCTTAGAAGAGTGTTATATCAAGTATCAAGTCATTTGATTCTTTTGGTAGAGTCTTTCGGTATAATGCTTAAATGCCTTTTAACAAAATTTATATCTGATACGTAGTCTCCCCTGATATAGAAAATATTGTATGAGTCTTTCTGTGTTTCATTAGATGGATATGCAAAAACTAAAAGACTGTCAGATAATTCTTTTATTTCTTCATTCATCGTTTGATATAAAATGAATCACAAGAGGTAAAACCTTCCTTTTTATTGCGATTTTACTTTTAGGTGGGTTGTTTTTATAGTTTTCTATTCTTTGGAATTTAACTTTTGGCATATTCTTAAAATAAAAGACTACAAATTCATCTAATGCGGTATCCAATCCTTGAGTTATCGCTATGTCTTCACAAAAGCCAACATCATCTACTAGAAGAAATGCGTAAATATCTCCTGATTTAATTTCTCCTGAGTAGTTGGAGGGTATATGGAATTCGAGTTTCATCGTCTCTAATAAGAGATTTGCTGGAAAGAGAATATTAGAATTATCATATAATGAATCCATCAGAAAGAGTTCTTCACCATCTTTGTCAAAGAGACTCTGACTGGTAGTGGGAAACTTATTATTTGATTTGATAAAACTCATTATTTTGACATAAGATGTGTCTGCTTCCAAGTCATTTTTCAACCATTGAGAGTATGCTGGATGGAAAAAAATAATTGAAGCAATTATCAGTAAGACTCTTTTCATCATTCTTTTTTTGACAAGATAGTATAATATTTGACAAAAGTTATTGGAGACGTTATGTCTTCTTGTTTTAAACAGCCGGAAGCCGGATCGTAAAAAATATAATCATGGTAAGCGTCATAACCAACAATAACTATACAATGACCATCTCCTTGATTATTAGCTCCATTCATTGTAGCAAGAACCATTCTTCCCTGATCTATAGAACTAATCGGACTATTATAAATGTTATAATTGACAAACGCTGACAACATATCCATAAACCAGCTATCATAAACCCCTAAACTCATAAATAAACCAAGCATATTATCAGCTGTGTTTTGGTCATAGCCATATTCAGTCATCAAGTAATTCTTGTACATAATAACAACGTCGCTCTCAGAATAATTATATCCTAAAACATTTAAAATATAGCTTAACGCATTAAATGAACAGCTACTTTGTTTTGATTGCTGCGTATGAGTATATTGTACATTATTGACTAACTGGTCTCCGGACTTTGGAGTGTAGGCCTTAAAGTTAAACAAATCTGATGAAATGCCTTGGCCATCTCCATTTTGATTTCCATTATTGTTACCAGATCCTCCTCCAGTACCTCCTCCTTGAATGCATATACAGTTTTCCATAAGATGACCACATACCGGACAATACTCTTCTTCATCTGGGTCTAGGTATGGATCTATGTTAGGGTCAGGATTATTATTTCCGCATATACAATTTGCCTCTAACTTTCCACAGACACTACAGAAGAAATACAACTCGCCACCACCAATTTCTTCTGCTGGGAGTCCGCACAATGAACAAACTAAGC
>JAFZLJ010000091.1 GCA_017551545.1 Treponema sp.
ATACGACACACTTTACCGACATGATAAATGCAACGCTTACCATGCCTGAAGTAACAGGTCCTGTCGATTTCAACATAAACAGCATAAAGGGACTTGAGGCGGCAAAACCGGACGGACACCTTATAAAGTTCAATCCGCCGGATGCATCAAACAGCGGAGATGCAGCATTCAGCTTTATACTTGACATACCGGCAGGAAGAAGCGGACTGCAGCCACAGATAGCAGTCAGTTACTCAAGTGCCGGCGGCAACGGAATAATGGGAAAAGGGTTTGATGTTAACTTTGGAAGCACGATAAGCATTGACACGAGAAAAAAACTTCCTGACTACAATGAAAGTGATGCATATTTAAAGGATGGAGTAAAACTAAAGGCAGCTGGAAGTTCAAATAAAGAATACAGGCTTTTAAGAAGAAGCGTAAAGGAAAAGATAGAAAGGCATAACGCATTTTCAAAGGATGACTGGTGGGAAATAACCGATACGCATGGAACCGTATACCGCTACGGATACTACAAGGCTTACACTGATACGGAAAACAATGCGTATGCCGGAAAGAAAGATGAAAACGGAAAAGATAAGATATATACATGGTATTTAAGTGAAGTTGAGAATGCAGATGGAAATACAATCCTTTATGAATATGAAAAGGATAAGGAATATGTATATCCATCAAAGATAACATATACAGGAAATGTAAAAGATTCGAAACAGGAGAAGGGAAAGTACGAAGTTATATTTAAATACATTAAGGATCAGGATGAAAGACACAGGCAGGATGTAAGGGTAGATGCACGGTCAAGGTTTGTAATGGAGTGCAGATGGCTTTTAGGCAGCATAGAGTCAGGATATAACGGTAAAGTTACAAGAAAATATTGTTTCAGTTATGAAGAAGGACTTTCAAAAGAAAAATATTTAACTGCATTAACAGTAAAAAATGGAAAATCAGAGAACAGCGACAGTTATACATACAGTTTTGCATACAATGAACTGGAAAAAATTGTATATGATAATGAAACTGTAACATATAAAATATTTGATGAACCGGAACAATGGCTTACAGCAAATTCACCTGTAAATACGGCATTAGATTCTGACGGAATGAATAAAAACAATGTTAGCATGTCATCAAGTTCTTCTGACGGATACAGCGTAAACGGAGGATTTGGTGTAGGTGTTGGAGGAAACACACGTGATGCCCGTCTTACAGGAGGGGCTGGCGGATCAAAATCTGAAGGAACAGGATATACAAACTCAATACTTCTTGATATAAACGGGGACTCAATACCCGATCTCGTTAAACAGAATGGAAATAGTATTTTTATATATCTTTGTGTATACGACAGACTGGCAAAGACATTTTCATACAGGGAAACACCTGCTGAATATGATATAGGTACTCAGATAAATCTTGAGAAATCAAAAAATTCTTCCTCGACGGTAAATATGTATGGAGGATTGGGTTCCAGCGGTGGCGGAGTGGGAGTTTCTTATGCATATACTACTTCAAACGGTTCCACAGAAACAAAAACAGGTTTTGCAGATGTCAACGGCGATGGAAGAGTTGATATTATTACAGGAAGCAATAAGTATTATAAAAACGAAACAGATGGAGAAAATGTAAAGTTTACTTTATGTAAAATCCGTGATTACGCTTCTTCACGTATATTTAAGTTTACACCTGATGAGATAAAAGAATACAGTAAAAAATTTTTTGTACAGCGTCCGTTTAAAGCATGGAAAGTAAGAGATGATGGTAATGTTAATATCAAACAAAAAATAAAAGGAAACGGTTCTCTTGAAGGTAAAGTATATATAGACTCAAGCGAAAAACCAGCCGATTCAGAAGAGCTTGAAAATCTTTCTGTAAAAAGCGGACAGTATATTTATTTTGTTCCAGATTTAAAAAAAGGAGAAGAAAACTGGAATGAAGAGTTTGAATGGAATGTTAAAATAGATTATAAAACTGTAAGACCCTTTAAAATTCGTGATGACGGTTTATTGATTGCAGTACCAAAGATGCCAGAACTAAAAAATAAAAATAAAGAAGAACTTTATTTTTATGATAAAAATCTTGATAAAATAAGTAATTTGTATCAGGTGTTAAAAAAACCAAGAGATCCTTCAAATACAAGTGTTTACGAGGAATATTACGCAGAATTAAAAAACGAATATTATAAGGAAGAACTTTCAGAAGAAGGTGTCAAATATATATTGAAATCAAACAGTTATATTCCTTTAAAAATAAATAATATTTCAAAAGCTGATGACGAATTAAATAAAACAAGTTTTATTGATAGACTTAAAGAAGGGGAAAAGCACAGCGTTTATGAAATACTGAATTCATATATATACGATCCTGTATCCGACTGCTTTAGATTTAATTTTAATGGACAAAAAGTATCTATGGATATAATAAATTCATTAAAAAGAGCATTGGTGGAAGTCGGTTTTAATTATCAGCAATATATTAAAGATTTAGAAAAAAACTACGCAGAACCTTATATCTGTACAAAATCTGAAGTACAGCAAAAGTATTTTACATACAGAATGCAAAGCCCTGAAAATACTAATAAAGAAATCTTCCGTGATGATACATCTGGTAAATGTGTAAATAATGTACTGTTTATTAATGATAATATTCTTGGTGCAAAAATACATAGCTTTGATTTAGAAAACAAGTCTATTGAAGCAGATGAAAATTATACCTTAGATACATATTTTTCATTTAATGATACCCAGTATATAACTATTAAGGATGGAAAAAATAAGTATTTAATTACATATATATTTAAAGATTTTACAAATTGCCTTCCTGAAATTTCTGATGAAGAAATACACCGCATATTTGAAAATTCTGTTACACAAACTCAAAAAACAGACATTACGTCTTTAATTAAGGAATGTATCAAAGAAAATAAAGGTGATAAAGCAGAAACAGACTTTTTTATTGCTTCATGTTTTAATGATGCTGTAAATAAAGGATATTTATCAGTAGACGATAAGAATGACCTGGTTAAGATACTTTTAACTGAAGTTGAAGATAAGTATACAGTTAATACTGAAATTACTGCAGAACATAAGGAAAAAATTTCTGACATTGAGTATAAATATAATTTTTATAAATTTATAACAGAATCTTTCAATTTCTATAAAAAAACTGAAAATGACGATATCTATTGGAAGCTAAAAGATGATCTTACTGATAAAGATATAGAAGACATAACACGGATTTGTAACAACTTATCTTTGGGCTTATATAAAACAACTTCCAAACAGATTGAATATCTGGCGGAAGGTGAATATGAATTATCAGGTGATAAATATGCTCTTTTAATTCTTAATGATAACAAATGGGAGTTAAAAGAAGATGAAAAATTTGAAAGAAAAGAAAATGATTCATTGGTACAGTATTCTGAAAATAATCTCGTAACAGAAAAATATTTCGGTGATTATGAATATTCATTTACTGTTGAAACTTCCGGTATACCGGAGACAAAAACTGTTTCATTCCCTCTGATTGCAACAAATGAAGACTGCCTTTATGGAGGGGAAAATGCATGGCTTTACGGTATCTGGCAGGGTGATGAAAATGAAAATAAATTTTCAAAGAAAACATTAAATACCAGCTTTGATAACGCTGATTCTTACGAAGAGAAATCAGAAGAAGATTATGAAAATCAAGTTGCTGAATTAGGAAAAAATAACGATTGCGACAACATTGAAAAATATAATCTCTCATATTACCTTCCTGTAAAATGTTCAGATGTTAAAGAAAATAAGCCTGATGAAAAAATAATAAATTCTTCTTCCATAGTAGGAACAATTGATTGTCTTGAATTTTCATCTGTCACAGATGAAAACGGCAGCATGAAAGTTGAACGGACAAAAATATATTCAGCACCTTTTATAAATAAAGACAGATTTGTATGTAACAGACTTGGAGGAGATACATATTATAATATTGAAGGTATAGCCGCAAGCAGTTCCGGTTTTGCAATAAGTAAAAGCAGGAATACGAGTAAAGATCACAGTTTTGGACCATCTGCAAATATAAAAGCAGTTTCATTAAGTGAAAGTACTGATCTGAGTGAGGGAAAAGCATATCAGGAACAGAGTTTGCAGGATGTAACTGGAGATGGCATTCCTGATATCATTCAGTCAAAAGCAGATGGAAAAACCATAATTATAAAAAAAGGTGTTATAGATAAGCATACTAATGAATTATGTTTTATTTATGAAGATAGTGAAAAAGAAAAAAATATTGGAGGATATCTTTCAGAGAGTAATAATAATTCAACCTCAATGCAGGGATCTGTTGGAGCTTCAAGCCAAAGTTTAGAAAAAGCATACTCGGCAAAAGGAAATGTAAAAAACTATTCTATGGCTAATGCAACAGGCTTATCAAAAGGATATGGCAGTAACAAGCAGACAGCAGGTTTGATTGATCTAAACGGTGATGGAATAGCTGATTATATTAAGGAAGGAAAATATAAAATCGGGAACGGCCGTGAATATACAGATTATTATGCATTTGATGGAAATAATTATTTACAGAAAACTTCATTCACTCTCAAAGGTTTTGATATTGGTGCAGATATAGGAAATACAATATCAGATCTGAGCAACCTTTTAAATACATTAAAAAATACAGCTTCCCAGGAAAGTAATTCACAGAATGCTCAGAAACTTGCATGTACACCAACATTTGGTTTTGGAGGAAGCGTTTCTACAAGTACATCATCTACAGATCAGATGTACCTTGATGTAAACGGCGATGGACTTCCTGATATAATAAAACAATATATAGAAAATGATGAACTGAAAACTGTTGTAAAGTTTAATACAGGAATTTCATTTACAGATGAATGCGAAATTTTACTTCCAAGATGGAAAAACTTAAATGAAAACCCAATAACATCAAATATAGCAACTACAGTAAGTGTAAAAAAATCGGCAGGAGTTTCTATAAATATAAGTGTGCCTGTACCACCTTTGATGCATCCTGTATTTAATTTTACGACATCAGTTGGAGGCGGAACTAATAATAATTCTACAGTAAATGTTGCAGAAATAACAATGACAGACCTTAACGGTGACGGAAAAGCAGATCAGGTACTGCAAATTGCAGATGGAAGCATCTGGTGGAAGAAAAACATTACCGGCAAAGCAGGATTGTTAAAAACAGTATATTTACCACAAGGTGGAAAATTTGAAATAGACTATGAAGGAGAATACGGAACTACAGATAATCCCGGCTTTAAATATGTAATGTCAGAAGTTAAAGTGTCAGACGGAACAGACAGCATTCTTCCGGCAGTCACAGTAAAAAACAATAATGATGAACTTGAAGAAGATGTACATGAGGTTGTAACAAAGTACAGTTATGAAGGAGCATACTTTGACAGGGAAGAAAAAGACAGTTACGGATACAATACAGTAATAACAACATATCCTGATGATACTTACGGCATAACAAAATACAGTACAAAGACAACAGAATACAGATACAATTTCCTTGGTGCGACAATGTCATCAAAAGTATATTCTTCAGAACCGAAAGATTACAAAGATGATGAAGGATGCATGAGCAGCAGCGAAGTTGATTATCTTGAAGATGAAGAATGGGTACTGGTCCTTAATGAAAAATCTGAAGTATATGAAAAAAACGGATCATCGATTTCAAACATGACAGCATATGAATACGATGACTACGGAAATGTAACATCTATAAGCCAGAAAACAAGTGACAGTAACGTGCCGGAAGTTCATGCATACATAACTTATGATAAAAGCACGACGGAGAAATACATCGTATCAAATCCAGCTTCAATAAAAGTATTTGATCATAAGTCGTCACCAGAAGGAGGAGACTATATAAGATACAGGTCAGGTACATATGACAGCAATAACGGACATTTGATGAGTATTACACAGTATGCACAGCCAAATGAAAATCAATTTAAATCACTTACAACATTATTTACCTATGACGAAACATACGGAAATATAAAGACCGTTACTGATCAAAGCGGAGTAACACTTAAGTACGATTATGACAAAACTGTAAACCAGTTTATAGAAAATGTGAGTCAGGTTTCAAAATATGGAGCCAGTTATAACAGCAGCATTGAATATAACTATGAAACCCAGACAAAGACAAAAGAAACTGACTGCAACGGAAACTCAATGGAGTATGAATACGATCAGTGGCAGAGAATCACATCGATAAAGACTCCGGAAGATGGAAACGGCATAAAGGCCGTATCGTATGAGTATTACTGTCCTGATACAAAAGTTACCGGAACACAGGACGGAAAGCGTGAGGAAGAACAGCACGCATTCTGGGCAGCTGTTACAAAGAATAAAGTAAACTTTGATTCAGATAAAGTAATAGAAACAATAGTCCAGATAGACGGTCTTGGCGGAGTATTCAGGACGGCAAAGACAGGAGTAAAATTTAACCCGGGAACAAAAGAAAGTGAAAAAGGCTGGAACGTATCAGGAGCTGCAGTAAAGGATGTAAAGGGAAGGACAGTAAAAGCAGGCCAGAG
>JAFZLJ010000092.1 GCA_017551545.1 Treponema sp.
GATTCTACCGCGGACGACAGATTATTACGCCAGAGATTAACGGATAATTCAGGAGATTAAAAATGGACGAATTGTTTGAAAAAATGCAGAAATTGATTGTTGAAAAGTTGGACATCGATGCAGCTAAGGTTACACTCGATGCTTCTTTCAGAAACGACCTTGGTGCAGACAGTCTTGATACTTACGAGCTTGTTTATGCAATCGAAGAAGAGCTTGGAGTTAGTATCCCAGATGAAAAAGCCAACGAATTTGAAACAGTTCGCGATGCTTACGATTTCATCAAAGCTGAATTGGACAAATAATTAAAACCACACGGTTTTTCATAAAAAGTACAAGTGAAGAGCTTGTACTTTTTTTTTCCCTTCGACAAGCTCAGGGACCCCGGGTATGGATAAACAGCGTAAAGAAGCTCTGAATCAGTTCTGTAAAAAAGTAAAAATCCGCTTTAAAGATCTTGAAATGCTTGATCTGGCGTTTCATCACCGAAGTATAACTAACGAAAAAAAGCATATAAAAAATAACGAACGGCTTGAATTCCTTGGTGATTCAGTTCTTGGCATTGTTACAGCAGCATATCTTTACAACAATTTCCCAAATCCGGAAGGTGATCTTGCAAAAATCAAATCGGCTGTAGTTTCAGAAAAGGCACTTGCTCCAATTGCACTTGAATTCGGTATAGACAAGCTGCTTGTTTTAGGAAAAGGCGAAGAATCAAGCGGCGGCCGCACAAAACCAGCCATTCTTGCAGACTGTATGGAAGCAATAATTGGTGCATATTATCTTGATTCAGGCTACAAAAACGCAGAAAAATATGTACTTGAGTTTATAATCCCGGAAATTAACCGCACAATTACAACAGGAGTTAAGGATTACAAAACTAAACTCCAGGAAATGTATCAGAAAAAGACAAAATCAACTCCAAAATACGAGCTTGCAGAAAAAACAGGCCCGGCACATGACCAGACTTTTGTAGTTTATGTAACGCTAGGCGACAAAAAATACGGCCCGGCAAAAGCAAAATCAAAAAAAGAAGCAGAGCAGATTGCCGCAAAAATGGCTCTGGATTCAATAAAATCCTGAAAATTATTTTATGGTAATATCTTAAAATCTCTGCTATAATATAAGAATGAAAAATAAATCATTAGTATTTAACCTTAGTTTTACTACAGGTCTTGCACTTGTAATCGCTTTCCTTTGTATTTTTAATGTTTTCGAAAAACTCGATTATCGTCTTTATGATGGACTTCTGCACTTTACAAAAGATCCTCCAATGGACGACAAAGTAATGGTTGTTGCCATTTCTGATGATGATATTAACCATCTTGGTGAATGGCCATGGAGCCGCGATATTATGGCAGACGTTTTAATCAGGCTTAAAGAGCTTGGCGTTGCTGCCGGAATATTCGATATTGAGTACATTTCTGCCTCTTCAAAATCAGTACCTTCGGATTCAATTAATAAGGTAAACGGTAAAATATCCGAAACAAAGCAGTGGAGTGTGGATCTTATGAATTCCATTCCTACTGCATTACGACAGGGTTACAGTGTAGATGAAGTTCAGGAATTAACCCATTCTTATATTCAGGAATATCTTGATCCTGTTTATGATGATTTATATGAATTTGTAGAAAACAATATCGCTTTTGATAACGATGATTATTTTGCCCGTGCAATCCAGTTCTTTGGAAATGCTTATCTTTCTGTAAACGAACTTGATCTTGGTTATACATCTATTTTGCCGGAGCATATTAACTATATCCGTAACAATATGCTGCTTTCTAAGGTAGTCGATCCTACAAACTATACACTTAAAGATAACGACTACAACTTCAGGGAAACATACCCGGACGATAAAAAAGGCTTTACACCGTCTCTTGATTTGTTTATCCGCCATGCAAGAGGTGTAGGTTTTACAAACTCTAACATTGATACTGATGGTATCCGCCGCCGCAACGAGCTTTTCCTTGAATATGACGGAAAATATCTTGGCCAGCTGACCTTTGGACCTTTGATGGATTTGCTTGGTATAAGGGAGTTTGAACGTACAAAAAATGCGCTTATCCTTAAAAATGCAGTTTTCCCAGGAGAAACTACTCCTGTAGATGTAAAAATCCCGCTTGATGAACACGGTAAAATGCTTATTAACTGGCAGCATGAAGAAGCTCGTGATACAGTTCTTGATAAGCAGTTTGGTTGTAACTTCGTAACTGTAACTCAGATCCGCCAGCTTGATGATGTAGAACGCGATATTTATAACAATCTTAAGGTTCTTCTTGGCGATGACGGAGATTCAATTGATTATAATAATCTTCCTGTAATCTTTGATAACGAAGGAATGCCTCTTTCTTATTATGAAGATCTTAGCGGACTTGTAGATTTTTATAATCAGTTAATTGACTATAAGTCATATCTGCTTTCTCTTTGCGAAGGTTATGATCAGGATGGAAACTTAATTGATGGCATTCTGCCGGAAGAATATGATGATTACTATGCATCAAGAGATTTGTTCTTCAGCGAAGTTAAACGCTTTGTTGATATGAAATACTTTGATGAAATTCAGGATTTTGTAAATGCAAACCCGGATTCTGTATATAATGATTATGGTATAATTACAACATTTTCTCATACCTTTGATGAAGTTGAATATAACATTAATTCATATCTTGAATTGATTGATGAATGGAAACAAATCCTTGCAGGCAAGTATTGTATCTTTGGTCATACAGCTGCCTCAACAACTGATATCGGTGCCATTCCGTTTGCCAAGCAGTATGTAAACGTACTTATTCACGCAAATATCATGAATACTGTTCTTACCAAAAACTTTATTACTCCTTATCCATGGTATTATGGTCTTGCAATTTCATTCATAATCACAATCATAATGGCTTTGATTCTGGCAAAGGCACATTCTTCTACAAAAAACCTTGTTGGTGCCATTACTGTAATCATTGTTATTGCCTGCTTTATGATTACATTGCCATTGTTCCAGATTTATATTCCAATGGTTGGTGGTGTAATATTCTTCCTGTTGATTGACTTCTTTGCAGGAGTTATTTACCGCTACGTATTGTCTAGCCGTGAAAAGAGATTTATTACAGAAATTGCTTCTTCTTTTGCCAACAAGGATACAGTTGCACAGCTTCGTGCTAACCCAGATGCCTTCCAGACAAAAGGTGAAAAGAAGTGTATTACAGCCTTGTTCTCTGATGTTCAGAAATTCTCTACACTTAGTGAAACAATAGGTAAGATTTACGGTGATGAAGGACCAAACAGACTTATTGAAATCTTAAACGAATATCTTGGAAATATGTCTGATGAAATTCTTAAGAACAACGGTAATATTGATAAATATGAAGGTGATGCCATTATTTCTATGTTTGGTGCGCCTGATCCATTCAATACACATACAAAAGAAGAATGGGCATATTACTGTCTTGATTCTGCAATCCGCATGAAAAAGGCAGAAGTTGACTTTAATAACACACATCAGGAACTGTTTAAGCCTGTAGATGTTACTAATGAAGACGGAAGCGTTGAAACAATTTCTATTAAACCTCTACAGACCCGTATTGGTATAAACTCCGGAGAAGCGTTCGTTGGACTTATGGGTTCTAAAACAGATACATTCAGTAAGCTTAACTATACAATGATTGGTGATACTGTAAACCTTGCAAGCCGTCTTGAAGGTGTAAATAAGGTTTATGGAACCTGGATCATGTGTTCTGAAGATACCTGGAACATGGCAAATACAGGCGAAAATCAGGGTAAGATTACTGTAAGACGTCTTGACCGTGTTCGCGTAGTTGGTCGTTCAACTCCTGTACAGCTTTATAATGTAATGGGCTTTACAGAAGAACTTACAAAGCTTGAGCTTGATGAACTTGATGTTTTCAACGAAGCACTTGATAAATATCTGCTTAAACAGTTTACCGAAGCCGGAAAGCTTTTTGTTAAAGCATCAAAAATGCTCCCAGAAGGCGACCCAACAGCTCTTATTTTTGCCGACCGCTGTAAAAACTACATCAAAAAAGGCGTTGCCGAAGACTGGGACGGCGTAATGAACATGACTTCTAAGTAAGGTTTATGAAAAAGATATTTTTATCTGTTTTCGTCTGTATCTTTTTTCTCAGTGGCTGTGATTTACTTGGCTTATTTGTTGCAGAAGATAACCAGCTTGTAAGCCAGACAGTCACTGTTGAGGGAAGAGGGCAAACTTATCTTATAAAATTAAATCCGACCAGTAATACTGTTAAAGGTCAGTATTCAGGTTCTGCAAGAGATGCAATTTCTGAAAATATAGAAAATCCAAATACAAGCACAGATTATTTTATTCAGGAATTAAACAGAAAAGCCCGCGAAGGTTTGTGCAGTTCTATTGCAAGAAGTGCCGGAAGTGACAGGGCTGTTGCAAATGGATATAGTACACGGACATTTAATGCAACAGAGAACTTCTGGTCTTATGTTGAAATACAAGATAATAAAAAAATTCCTGGCGAAGTAGAAGCTGCAAAAAAATATGAAGGAAACCATTGCATCGTTTATGCAGATAAAACTAATTCCGGTATAAGTGATCAAAAATACCAGAATCTACGGGATATATTTGAAGCTTGCTTTGATCTTGAAACTGCAATTTTGGGTTCTCCATATTACGAAACTTATAATTCAACTTTTTTTGTACCGTGTAATCAAAAAATAATAATACTCGTCTCTGATTTATATGGTGATGCAGAACAGTCAAGTACGATTGGATATTTTTATTCCGGTGATTTATATAATCAGAATTTTTTAAACAACAGTTCTTATTATAATAAAGGAAAAAACGAGGATTCAAATGATTTTATTCATTCAAATGAGTGCCTGATTTTTTATATTGATTCTCAATTTTTAAAAAACGAACCTTCGTATACATATTCAACACTCGTACATGAATTTAATCACATGATTAATTACGTCGTAAAGACGCTTAAGGCTATGAATAATGCTACAAGCATTAATACGGCATTATCACATCTTTGTAATGACTGGTTTACAGAAATGCTTAGCATGACAACAGAAGATATGTTCCAGAATTACCTTGAAATACAAAACCAATATTCTCCAAAATCCAGATTGCAAACTTTTTCAATCTATTATTATTATGGTTTTAAAAACTGGACGCAGTTAGAAGGTAATAGTGGTACCGCTGGTATTGCTTATGCAAACACTTATGCATTTGGTGCTTTTCTTGCAAGAAATTTCGGTGGTATAGAACTTATTTCTGAAATTGCAAAAAGCCAGTATGTAAATGAAGAGGCTATTACAAAAGCACTTCAAAAAGTTAACAACGATTCTTCATTAACTTTTAATTATGCTTTACAAAAGTTTACACTTTGCGTTCTTAATACACAAGAAAATGATAACTTTTCTTTGAATAGAAGAGTTGGTTATACTAATATAAATAATATTCAGAATAGTAATCAGCTTGGTTTTTCTGCAATAGATATTCGAGGTACAATTACTTCGAATGGAACAATATATGATCTTCCATTAACAAATTTAAAAAATTCAGTCGATGTGTATCCTTATGGCTTTACTGTTCATTATATAGGTAACGGTATAAGCAGTTTTGTTCTTACAACTTATAAGAACAATGGTCTTTACTATTATTACTGTGTTAAATAATAAACATGAAAAAGAGTTTTTTAATTTTTTTATTATGCATAGCAACAGCAGTTTCTCTTAATGGTGCTGTAAAAAACACACAGCAAAAAAACAATTCAAAAGTTGAAATTATCGGTTATATTGTGGGCAAAGGAAATGAACCTTTTGTTTTTCCCGTTATCCGTACCGAAGACGACACAGAATACATGATAATCTGCAAAGATAAAGTAAAACAAAAACTTTTAAACGCCCAGGGCTACAAAATTAAATTTACCGGTACTATAAACGAAGAAGGATTTTTTGTTCTTAAGAAGTGGAAGAAGGTTTAAGAGGCTGGATTGCCACGTCGCTCTGCTCCTCGCAATGACGTGGCATGTCGCTGCGCTCGTCATTGCGAGCGTAGCGTGGCAATCCAGTAAAGGATTTATTTGGCGTCTACGTATGCCTGATCTTTTGTAATAGATTTGAGATCTGCTTTATTCAAAAGTCTAAGGCGTCCGGCGTCATCTGTAATAACTACACCAGAATCTGTAATTGTAATTGGAGTAGAGCTCTTTACATTTACATCGCTCTTGAGTTTAAGAACAAGGTTTGAATCAAACTTACCAACTTTCCAGCTGTTTCCGTCTGCAATTACACAGTAGAAGTCGTTTCCGTCGCGTACAAGAACTGAATCTGGAGCAAGAGTTTCGTTACTTTCGCTTGTAACTTCCATGTTCTGCTGGTCAATTGTTACAAGTTTAATTGCAGCATTTCCAGAGTCTTCACCGGCTACGGCAATGAACTCATTTCCAAGTGCATAAATTGTACGGTTACGGATTTGTGTTACAGGAGACTTCTTAATGATTTCACCTGTTTCTGTATTAAAGCGTACAAGGCGAGAAAGGAGGTTCTTTTCGTCAGAAAGGATAATACCGTATTCGCTAGGCATCTTTGCTTCTGCAGCTTCTTTTTCCTGAACTGCCTGCTGATCTTTTGCTATTTCCTTGCGTTCATCGTAAGCTTCGTTCTGCTTTTTGTCTGCAAGAGCCTGCTGTTCCTGCGCTTCCTGCTTAGCTTCTTCAGTTTTCTTTTCCTGCTGCTTTACTTCTTCTTTCTTTTCATCAGCCTGCTTTTGAGCTGTTTCGGCTTTCTGTTTATTTTCTGCAGTTGGATTCTTTTCTGCTTCTTTCTTTGCATCGTCAGCTTTTTTTTGAGCCTGAGTTGCTTCCTTCTTTGTTTCGTCAAGCTTCTTCTTTTCATCTGCAGCTTTTTTCTGTGCAGTCTGAGCTTTGTCAGTTGCCTGTTCAGCTTCACGTTCCTTAAGGTCTACCATGTCCTTGCGGCTGTCAACGTTCTTGTCATCATCTTCCTGCATTGACTCTACAACAGTTGAATCGCTGATAACAGAAGTATCTACAGTAGAAAGTCCACCGTTTATATCATAAAGAGGAATTACGATTTCTGATTTTCCCGGCCAGTCTTTATAGTTAACAGCAAGACCACAGTTATCTTTAGAAAGGTTCTTTGTTACAACTGATTTGTATTTTGAATTATAAACATCAAATTGTCCGCGATAAACTGCGTTGTAAACTGTAATGAATACTGCAAGTGTGTCTGCATCCTTTTCTGAATATCCATATGCGCTTGAAAGGTAAGCACTGATAATTCTTCGAAGGTTTTTAATATGGTCAACAGTTGCGTCTGGTCCAATAAAAAGGATATCTGCATCGAGCTTACCTTTTTCATTTTCATCAACTGCGTGAATTACATAATATTTGTTTTTGTTTCCAACAGTCGAAGGCACGTTAGGAACAATTGTCTTTCCCATGTCAGAACCAATGCGCTTGATTGCTTCAAGGCTGTCGATTACCTTGTGAGGTCCTGTATAGTTAATGAATTCAATTGTTTCATTGCCAGTCACTCTAAGTTCTGGTTCGTTTACTTCAAGCGCAAAAACGCCTGCAGCTAACATAAATATTGATGCGATTAAAAGAAGTTTTTTCATATATCCACCTATATGTTTAAATATAATATATCATTATAACACGGTTTTTGATTATTTACCAACAAGTTTTTTCAAAGTATTTCTTGCATAGTCGTGGACAACAGATGTGTATTTTGGATAGAGAAGTGTAGTTAAAGTGTCTTTTCCTGTAGGTTCAATAGCAGAACTTCCCATTGTAAAACAGATTGAATATACGGCATTACAGATATCTTTAAGCAGGTTTTCGTCTTTTTCGGAAGTGTTACGTGCAAGATATTCAAGACTGGCAATTATTTTTCCATCCGGATCGTAGCCGTTTTGAGCAATGCCTACTAAAAGCGTGTGAATAAGCGCTCTGTTTTTTTCTGTTCTAAGAAAGTATGCAATATAGTCACAGAAGGTATCTGTTCCAAAAAGTGCAAGCTGTGAAATAAGGATTTCTGTTCCTGCAGAGTCTGTCTGGAAAATTGATTTTTCCATGCGTGTTCCAAAGTTTGAAGTTGTCATTACATTTTTGTAAGCCGTGCACACAGAAAGGAGTTCAGATGCATACTGCTGTTCTGTTTTTCCGTAGTCGCCAGTATTTAAAAGTGTAACGCGTTCAGGCTCCAGAAGCTCCTTGCTTATTGGCATAGGGAACGAAAGCTCAAGCAGTGTTGTATTAATGTCGTAGAACGAAGAATAGTTTTTACGCTGAGGTTTATTTTTAGTAGCAGACTGTTCCGGAATTGCTGTACGGAAGGCGTGAATACTCCAGTCGCTGCAGAAAAGCAGGAAGCAGTTGTCTGTTGTAAAGCCTGTGTGAGTGTATGCGGTTTTGCTTTTTGCAGAAGGCATAATGCCGCTCCAAAGGAATCGTCCGGCATTGTTATAGAAGCAGGCTTTCTTTGAGTCTGCAATGAATACACCTGAATTGTTGTACCAGCCCGAAGTTGGAATAATGCCTTCATCAATAATAAATGAATCTTTTATGGAACCGTCTTCAAGATTTATGTAATCAATTTCTACAGTCTTTGATTTTATGTTTACGTATACAACATCATTTTTGTTCTGCGAAAGAATGAAAAAGTCATTGTTAGTTTTTTTGACAAGGTCTTTTTTGAACAGCCATTTGTGTGTCGATTTATTTTCTACAAGATCAAAAAGACCTGCAGTTCCGTCTGTGAAGATAAGAAGAATACCCTGCGGAGTTGTAAGCGCATTTGTAACTTCACCTGCAAAAGTGATTTCTTCTACGACTTCACCAAACGGAGTAATGCGGATTGCTTTTGTTTTTCCTTTGTCGAGCTGCTGCAAAAATAAAATAAGGCTTCCGTCCGGCAGTTCCTGCAGTTCCATTTTTGACTGAACAGGAGTTGTGATTTTCCATTTTTGAATTCCGGTTATTGAAAAACAACAGAGAGTGTCTGAGCCTCTGATAAAAAATCTTCCGTCGCGGCCGCTTGTCGGAGAATGTGTGATTTTAAAATCTACAGTTGTGTTCCATAGTTCATGACCGTCTGGATTCAAAACCATTAATCTTTTTGAACTTGCTGTTACAACTGCAAAAAAATCATTTTCAAGAACGCCAAAGGTTCCGCCGTTTGCCCGTGTAAGAAGCTTTTCAAAAACAATTTTTCCCTGACTTGTAAATGACATAATGTTGTAGGCGTCTGTCATTACAGCAAAACCGTAAGAGGTTGTTTTTGGTTCGCAGATTAATGTACCTGGAAGAACACGTCCCCAGGTTGAGTTTATGTTTGTAAGCTCAATTCCTTCACCTGCAAAGGTTTGAGAGAGAAGTATAAAAAATAAAGCTAGGGTAAGAAATACTTTTTTCATAATGACAACAAAACCAGACTTTCAATATGACTCGTGTTAGGATAAAAATCAAGCAGATAACTGCTTTGAATTGTATAGCCGGCCTGAAGAAGTTTTGTACAGTCGCGGCTTTGAGTACTGGGATTACAGGAAAGATATGCAATAAACGGAATGCGGCTTTTGCAAAAATAATCAAGCACTTCTTTTTCCATGCCTGAGCGTGGAGGATCAACAACTGCTGCATCAAAAGCAGAGCAGGTTTGGGCACATGTCTTCACCCAGTTTGCTCCGCTTAAGCCGTAGCTTGTATGTGAAATGCCGGCCATATTCTGTTCTGCAAAAACAAGTGCATCGCGGTTATGTTCTACGAGTGTTACGTTTTTAAAGTTCTGTCCAAGAAAGCAAGAAATTGCTCCACAGCCTGCATACATGTCTAAAACGTTTTCTGCGTGTGGAAGAGACTGTGTGAGTATGTCCAAAACCTTTTCAAAAACAAAAAGATTTGACTGGAAAAAGCCTCTTACATCAAACGAAATGTTTCTGCCATTTAGCATAACAGTCATTGTATCTTCGGGTGAAAGTACAGTTCCTGCAAAATATTTGTTTTCTTTGAACTTATATTTCTTGGAATTCTTATTAAACTGTCTATTATTTTTAACATTTTCACCGTTTTTAGCGTTTTCATCAGTGATTTTTATAGCTTTATCAACTGCTTTTTCGCTTGCAAAAAAATGAGTTCGTCCGGATGGTCTTTTTTCTACAGGAGTTGAAGCAAGGTATTCATTTATAGCAGGCTCGGCACAAAGGCATTCATCAACTGCAATTACATTATTGGAATTCTTCTGGCAAAGTCCGCCGTCTGTAAACTGAAAGCGCGAACGGTAATTAAAATCTGGACCATAAACAACCTGAATTTCGGGCAGTTCAATTTTATTTGCAGCAAAGGTGTCTGAAAGCATCTGCTTACGAAGCTCACGCTGATATTCACTTTTAATATGCATCATATTGCACCCGCCGCAGCTGCCATAATACTTACATTCCGGATTTTTCCGTTCCGGCGAAGGTTCCAGAATCTTTATAATTTCAGCGTTGTCATAATCATTTTTGTGCTGTACTATATTTATAGAGAGTGTTTCATCAGGCATAGAAAACGGAATAAAAACAGTTTTGGAATTGATTTTCGCAATCGTATTTCCACCAAATGCCATTTTTTCTGTTTTCACTGTTACAGGTTCCATGAAAATTATTTTATCAGAAGAGACATTTTTTGTCATTCTGAATTAAATTTATGTGTAAGAAAATGTATACGGCGGGCCCCAGCGACGGCAAAAAATAAGGCCTCTCCCCAGTCTTTCGTTCGCCGTAATGGCAAGCCATTACGAACTCGCTGACTGGGGGCCCCCCTCATTTTTCGCCTGCGTCCCACTCGCATACATTTTCTTAAAATTACATTAACTAGGAGCATAACATCTATGGCACTAAAATCATTTTCATTTAAAACAAACGATGGAACAGACTTGTGGGTAAACCGTTGGATTCCAGAATCGAATGACCCTGAAAAACCCGCTGAAATAAAAGCTGTAATTGTATTCAACCACGGTCTTGCTGAACATTCTTTGCGTTATGACCGTTTTGGTTCAATCCTTTCTGAAAACGGTTATGTTTTTAATGCCTTTGATATGCGTGGTCACGGACGCACTGCAGAAATGGCTATAGAAAAAGGTACCGGTGACTTTGGAAAGCTTGCAGATAAAAATGGTTTTAAAAAAGCCGTTGGCGATGTAGATGAATTAATAGATGCTGTTACTAAAGAATATCCTGGTGTTCCTGTAATCCTTATGGCACATTCTTTTGGAACATTTATTGCTCAATATTACATAGAAAACTATCACGGAAAAATCAAAGCCTGTATTTTAAGCGGAACAGCAGGCCCAAGACTTCCGCTTACAACAGCCGGAAACATTGCTGCAAATATAATCAAGTTCTTCTGCGGCAAAAACAGTGTTGTAGGCTTACTCGATAAGCTTTCATTCGGAAGTTACAATGCCCGCATTAAGGATTTAGAATCAATTCACGACTGGCTTTCAAAAGATAAAACAGTAGTCCAGATGTACGACAGCGACAAATGGTGCGGCTTCCCATTAAAAACAATCTTCTTCTGCGACATGACTGCCGGTCTTTGCAATATCCACAAAAAATCAAACATGGCCAAAATAGACAAAGACCTGCCAATCTACATGCTATGGGGTTCCGAAGACCCAGTCAGCGACTACGGAAAAACAATCCGCCAGCTCGCCGAATGCTACAAGCAGCTTGGTATCCAGAATGTAACCCTCAAAGAATACCCCGGCGACAGACATGAAATATTAAATGAAACAGACAAAGATCAGGTAGAAAAAGATATTTTGCAGTTGCTTGAACAAACACTACAAAAATAATATTATATGACATCGTGTTATATAGATATGGAACGGATAACAACGGCAAATTGATTAAGAAGGCTGTTGTTTATACTAAGTCTGAACATTTTATTTCTAACAAAAAAATTGACCCGGATGCTCTTCAGATTATAAACAGGCTGCGCGACGCAGGTTATACTGCCTATATTGTTGGCGGTGCTGTGCGCGACCTTATTGTTGGCAACGTTCCTAAAGATTTTGATATTGTTACAGATGCAACTCCTTCTAAAATCAAACGCATTTTCCGAAACTCACGAATTATTGGACGCAGATTCCGACTTGTTCATGTTGTTTTTGGGCCTAAAATTTTTGAAGTAAGTACTTTCCGTTCAAACGAAGAAGGCTCTGTGGGTAATGATTTTGGTACAATTGAACAGGATGTTTTACGCCGCGACTTTACAATGAATGCGCTTTATTATGATCCGCTTCAGGAACAGATTATAGACTACGTTGGCGGCATGCGAGATATTAAAAAACACGTTTTACGTCCTGTTATCCCGCTTGATATTATTTTTACAGAAGATCCTGTGCGAATGCTTCGTGCAATCAAATATTCTGCTACAACAGATGCAAAAATGACCTTTAACCTGCGCCACAAAATCAAGCAGTCTGCACAGCTTTTGAGTACAGTTTCTCCTTCAAGAATTACAGAAGAGCTTCTTAAAATTATAAACAATGTTCATGCTTCAGAAATTGTTGCAGAAGCAATTGAAACAGACCTTTTTATGTACCTTCAGCCTCAAGTTACAGCAATGCTTTATGAACGCAAGGACATTGAAGTAAGCTTTATGGAAAACCTTCATCGCCTTGATGAACTTAATAAAACAGATCCTCAGGCTCGTCTTGGTAAAAAGCTTTATTTTATAATTTATGATTTTGTAACAACACTTACAGACTGGGAAAAAGAAATAAGCGGTAAATATTCTGTTCCTGAACTTTATGCAAAAACCTGGACAGAATGCCGTAACTTTGTACTTCCTATGAATCCTCAGAGACGCGAACTTGAATATGCGGTTCGTTCTGTTATGAAAAGTCTTGGTGTTGGAATTAAAGTACACACTAAAAAAGCTTAATCACTTTCGTGCTTGCGTGCTAATGACAAATGAGTGAGCGGCGGGCGCTTTTTTTCTTCTGCAGAGTTATTTGCAACTGTTTCTTTTGTGATTTTATCTATAACAATGCTTACTTCTTCAATCAAAATGCCTGTGTATGTTTCTATTTTATCAATAATATACTGCTGAAGCTTATGAACTTTTCCTGTAAGCTGAGTTCCGAACGGCACATCAATAGTTACTATGAGTCTGTAACCACGGGCATCTGTTTTAATTGAGATCTTTTTAATCTGCACATCTGGTGAACATTCAGAAACACAATGCATTACCATCTGTGTAAGGGCTGCTTCAGATATTTCTACGCGTCCTTTTTTACTGAATTCCGGCTGAACTATAGATTTTTCCAGCAGTTTTCCTTTGCTTGTTTTCTTTTTGAATAACCCTTTGCTGAAAAAATCGTGCATTGAGTTTGAAAAAATCTGAGGATATGATTTTTTTACTTCGATTGACGGTACAGGTATTACATGCTTTCCTTCGACCTGTCGTGATTTTGCGGCTTTTTCTATTTCGTCTTTTGTTGCAATTTCTTCAATATGAATGATTTTTGAAGGCTGCGGCAGCTGAAGGCGCATAGCAATTTTCATAACCATTTTTTCTGAAGTACCCAAAATCAGGATTTTTTTGATTTTTGATTTTTTTAATACCTTTGCAACAGAATCGCGGTGTTCCTTGTCATCAAAAAGGGCGGCACGAACTGCACCCATATAAGTTTTTTCGCGTTTTGCAGAATGCCCTGCAATGATTTTTTCATCCTGAATAAGTAATCCGTCGTCGATTATGGCATTTATGTTGTACTGTTCAGCCAGCAGTTTGGAACGAAAGCTTTTACCAGTACCGCTTTCGCCTACGAGTGCATAAACTGTGGTGGGAGAGAAGGTTTGTTTTATAAGTGCCAACGGGTTTTGCATATATTCATTATAAACCAAAAAAATAATAATGCAATCATATGGAGTTTGTTCCCTCTCGGGAAAAACTCAAATGTTTTCACATGTAATAATTGTTGGGATTTCTAATTCATTTGCGGGGAATGACAACTTTCGGGCACACAAATCAAACATTTGTCCCACAGTTTTTGCACCGTAGGCTTTGTCTCCGGCAAGTGGATGTCCGTGGAAAGATGATTGGGCTCTTATCTGGTGCTGGCGGCCGGTTTCTATCTGGAATTCGCATTTTGTAAAGGAGGCGCCGTTCTGTGTGAAGGTTTCGAGCGGGATAATTGTTGTGATGCATTCTTTTGCATCTTCCGGCACATTATTTGAACTGCCGTCAATCACTTTTACTGTATGAAAATCATCGCCTGTTTCGTCTTCTTTTAAGATATAGTCTTTCCAGGTCTGCTGCTGTTTTACTGTTCCTTCCACGGTGGCAGAATAGATTTTCTTTATGGTATGCGACTGCATCTGCTCGTTAAACCATCTGGCACCTTTAAGACTCATGGAAAAACAAACTAAACCTTTTGTCATTTTGTCCAGACGGTGAAGGGGACCAGGCTTAAAAGAAACAGATTCTCCGGAGCGTGTACTTTTATAATATGCTTCTACAAGCTCGGCAAGCGAAACTTCATCTTTTTTAGCCTTATGAACATTTATTCCCTGGGGTTTATTCAAAACAAGAAGATCAGTATTTTCAAAAACAATCAGATTTTTAATTTTCTGGCAATCAGACTCTGAAATTTCAGATTTTTCAGACGGTTTAAGCAGAATATCTGCCACAGAAATAATATCACCATGTATGATTCTGTAGTCAGGGCTAGATTTTTTACCGTTTACTTTTACAAGACCTTTCCGCATTGTCTGATAGATGTTTGACAAAGGTAAATCGGGTATAAAAATCCTTATAACCTTGTCCAGTCTGCGGCCTTCATCATCTTTTCCAGTCTGAAAATCTGTAAAATCCATAATAAAAAGTATAGTAAAATTTCTTATTTAATGGTAGAATTAAAGAAGGTTTTTGGGGATTTTTATGCCGGAAAAGTATGAAAAATTAATTACATTTGTTACAAATCCAACATTACTTGCAAGTATTTTCAGCTGGCTTGGTGCACAATTCCTTAAAACTATAATTCATCTTATTTACGGAAGAATCAAAACATTTAAAGATCTTTTAGCAAATATGTTCTGGCGTACCGGTGGAATGCCTTCGAGCCATTCTGCTGTTGTTACTGCTGCATGTACATCAATTGGTATTAGAGACGGTGTTAATTCAAGTATATTCATGCTTTCTCTTCTTATCACTTTTATTAAAATGCGCGATGCAGTAGGTGTACGACGATCAAGCGGTATTCAGTCTAAAAAGCTGAATGAACTGGGCCGTGAACTTGAAGAAAATAATTGCATTAAAGATTACAAATCAATTAAAGAGGTAAATGGTCATACACCAATGCAGGTAATCATGGGTGCTCTTTTAGGAGTTCTCATGGGCTTTTCTTGGAACCTGCTATAAATAAAGTTTAAATGAATATTATAAAAAGAGTATTGCCTGTTCTGGGTATAATAATTACAGCAGTTTTAACAATTACTTTCCGCACAATTCCAAAAGGAAAAACCTGGAATAACTATAATATTCTTTATGTAAAAAATAATACTATGCCTGCCAACTTTGAAGCCTTGATGCAGGAAAGCGGAATAACTGAATATGTAAGTCTTCAGAATCAAAGAATTCCTATTATGCTTGCACGCAATTCAATTGAAGAAGTGATGCTTAAAGTAAATATTTCTTCAAGCGAAAATAAATATCTTTACGACAGACAGAATTATTTTTATGACAGCAAAGGGGAGTATTCACTTTTTTATATCCCGGACTATTACGGAAAGAAAATTGATTACGCTGTTCAAAGTCTTATAAAAGCCGGAGCACAGGCTGGCATAGACAATACTCTTTCTTATTTGTGGTTAATTCCTGTTGTTGTACTTGTGCTTACAATTCTGCTTACTGTTTTTTCAAAGAATAAACTGTTCTTTTTAATTACTGCAATTCTTCCATGCCTTTATGTTTTATGTAATGCTTTTTATGCTAATTCAATTTCAATTATAATTCTGCTTTTATGCCTTTTTATTATTTCAAATATATATAAACGAAAAGGTGCCATTAACAGACTAGTAAAAGGAAACGTGATTGTTCTTGCAGCTGTTGGAGTTTCTATTGTTTCGGCATTTACTGTTTCGTTTTTATCAGGCTTTTTCTATCTTATTTTAATTGCAGGTACTCTCTGCTCAATTTTAACTGCCTTAAATCTTAATACTGCTGTTACTAAACGATACGAATTCCAGCCGGTAATGATTCGTTCTGCAAAAAGAGTTTCTGTTTATGGCGGTAAAACAAATATAATTCTTCCGCTTGTTCTTGTTTGTACAGTCCTTATAATTGCATATTTTGTTTTAGGTTCTTTTCATATAACAGGAACAAAAAATAAAGATAACATTCTGCTTCCGGGAAAAACAGAAACTGCAGATTCAAAGCTTCCTTCGCTTGAAAATTATTACCGCTGGTACTGGAATGTAAAAACTTCACCGTATAAATCGTTAAATGAAAATGGCGAATATGATGACGACCATGTTGTTTATCCTGAATTTATTGAAGAAGACGGAATTATAACTCAGACAAATCTTACAATGTATTATAATCAAAGCTTTAAGCAGGAAGTTTACGAAAATATTGATCAGCTTGATTTTTACTCGATTGAAACAGTTATAAAAGATCAGGGAAATGATTTTCTTGCAGGCTATACTAAATCTGCTTCGTATAATGTAAGCATTTTTGGAATAATTATGATGATTATTTGCTTTTGTATGTTACTTTTTATTTATTTTTCCGCTATGATAGGAAAGGGTGGTAAAAGATGATTCATAACTACAAATACACAGAAAATGCCTTTTTACCAAAAACTGTAACTATACCTCTTGTGCAGGAACGCGATGTATTCTGTAAGCCTTCTATTAAAATTGGTGAAGATGTAAAAGAAGGTCAGATTATTGCTACATCTGATGTTTCTGTAATTCATGCTCCGATTCCTGGAACTGTAAAAGATTTATGTTCAGTTAATTGTCCGGACGGAAAAATTGAAAAAGCACTTATTATTAATATGCACGGAAGCTTTTCTTATCTTGGAAAAAAGCAGAATTCAGAAGACTGGAAAAGCATGAGTCCTGCCACACTCGAACGAAAGCTTAAAGATAAAGGAATTGTAAATATTTTTTCATGTACAAAATCGGTACCTGTTACAGAACAGATAAAGGATTTTTTGCGTAAGAAAAATAAGACAATTGTAGTACGACTTTTTGATGAAGACGTTCAGCGTATTACAGATTCTTTAATGACACAGTTTTATTTTAATCAGATAACAGAAGGTGCAAAAATTCTTGCTAAGATAACAGAAGCAGACGGAATTCTTTTTGTACTGAACAACAAAGAAATAAAAGAACGCAATCTTGAAAACGATGAAAAACAGCACATTTATTATATGGGGCTTGATGTTAAGAAATTCACTAACGGCTTTAAGCACGGAATAATAAATGCCTTTAATAAAACAATGCGTAAAAATTGTTCTATTTCAATTTCGCGCTATGATTTCTTTATAGATTCCTACACTTTGTATGATATCTACAATGCTGTTGTTTATGATCTTCCTGTTCTTTCAAGACATATTCATTTTACAGGAAACTGTCTGCCGGCTTCATGCTTTTTGAATGTAAGACTTGGTTTTTCTTTAAAAGATATTGTTCAGCAGTTAGGCGGTTTTACAAAGAACCTGGAAGCAGTAATTATAAACGGAAGAATCTGCGGTAATTCTTTAAATGCACTTGATGTACCAATTACAAAATATGTTAAGTCTGTTGAATTCCTTTCTAAGAATTATACAACAGACAGTCAGGTATATTCGTGCGTAAAGTGTGGTGCCTGCCGCTATAAATGTCCTGTAAACATTGCTCCAGATATTCTTTATGAATATGCATTAAAGCATACAGACATTCCTGAACAATTCCTTAAGACTGCGCAATTATGTATTAACTGCGGATTGTGTAATACTGTCTGCCAGGCAAGAATACCGTTGTGCCAGGTAATTACAATGATAAAAAATAAACTGGATGAACAAGATGAAAAATAAAACTGATTATTTACAGAATAAAAGAGTCTCGTTAAAGCCATATATATATGAAAAGCCTTCTATTTCTGCTGTTTCAATAAAGATTTTTGTGCTTCTTTTGCTGCAGATTGTACTTCTTGTTTTTACAAAAAGCTTTAATGCAATTATTGTAATTGCAAGTGCAACTATAGGAGCTTTGCTCGCAAGTGTAATTCACTATCTTTTAATTAAAAAGAAAAAATTCCTTTCGCTTACAAATCTTATTCAGGGAATAACAATTGGCATGCTGCTGCCGGAAAGTTATCCTCCGCTGACTGCACTTGTAATTGCTTTTGCAACACTTCTTATTTTCAAATATGTTTTTGAAAATTCAGAAAACTTCTGGATTAACATTGTAAGTGTTTCAATCCTTATTGCATATTTTATTGGAAAAACATATTTTCCTGATTTCCTTATTTCAAAGGAATTGTTCAGCATAAAAAATCCTTCGGTTCAACTTATTAATGAAGGTGTTTTCCCGATTTACGATTTTGATATTACACTTACAGGTTACTTAAACGCAAATCTTCTAAACTTCTTTAAAGTAACTCTTCCACAAGGAATTATTTCTATGCTGTGGGATACTCATTCTGTAATTCCGGCATTCAGATTTAATCTGCTTACAATAATTGCTTCGATTGTTTTATTTTCAGACGGTTCTTTTTCACTTCTTATTCCGTCAATTTTCCTTTTAGTTTATTCACTTCTTGTAAGAATGTTCTTCCCGTATATTTCAGGCGGTGAGTTTAATCAGGGAGACATTGCTCTTGCACTTTTAACAAGCGGAACTCTTTTTGTTTCTGTCTTTATGATTCAATGGTTTGGAACGCATCCAATGACAATTATAGGAAAAATCATATATGCACTTTTTGCAGGCATCTGTGCTTTCTTTATTGTAGGCTGCGGTACATCTCCTGTTGGAATGGTTTACGTTGTAATAATCTGTAATATCCTTAATCTTCTTATTCGTCAGATTGAAGAAAAAAGAATGGATATTCTTATGCATAAAATTACCGAAATAACAAGTTCGGAGGATCGCTGATATGCAGGAAATAAGTAATAAAAACTTCTTTAAAAATTATGCCTTTTTTATTCTGATTCTTCTTGTAATTTTTGCCGTCCTTTCGTATACGGTTGTTGTTTCTAAAAAGGCATGGTCAAAAAATCTTGCAGTTTCGGTTCAAAAGGTTTTTGATGAAGAAGAACCTGGCCGCTGGAAAGTTGGAAATAGTATTACTGTAAATAATCCGGTAACAGTTAATTGTGCAGCTTACGAAGTAGTTGATGTTAAAACAAATACAAAAATGAAAGCTATCATTATTCGTACAATTACTTTTTATGGACCTGTTTCGGCAGTGTTTTCATATAAGGAAGGGGAGACTGCCGATTTTGTAGGTTATTCATCATTGCATGGAAGAATTAAAACTCAGCTTTTGAATAATAAGTCGGATAAACGCCGTGAATACTGGCAGAATAAAATTCCTGATATTCTGAAATAGAGGAAATTATTAAGATGGAAGTAAAACGCAGATCTATATATTTTTTGATAGCAACAATTCTCACAGTGCTTGTTCCAACTCCAGGACGCTTTGTTTATGGAGTTTCAATTGTACTTGGGCTTAATCTTTTAATGCTCATTGGAACTGTAACAAATTCCTTTGTAAAAAAAATAAAGCTCGAAGGCATGAGTACTATCATAATTCTTATATCGTTAATTTCTGTTACAATTTTTTACAGGCAGCTTATGATTTTAATCTGTCCGGAAGTTATGCTCACTCTTGGATTTATGATTTATTTAATGCCTGTTTCGGTTGTGTTCTTCGGATACATTTTTTCAAACCAGGAGCAGACTCTTGCAGAACGACTTACTTTGAATATGCTTCACATGCTAACTTTCTCTGTATATGTACTGCTGTTCTTCTTAATAAGAGACCTTGCCGGCTATGGAACATTTACATTCTTTGGAAAGGGGCATCAGATTTTTGAAAAGGTAATTATTTCTCCGGACAATTTAGGATTCTTCTCGCTGCTTGCTTCAATTCCGGGCGCATTGATTTTTTCTTCGGTACTTTTATTTATTCATATTTTTGTCCGAAACGAATTTGATATTCTTTTTAATTCGGAGGAAAATAAATGACACTGCTTAATACATTCTTTTATTACACCTGTTTTGCCTCTATAGTTCTTTTTTACGGAATTGGAACAAACAAAATACTGAACATTGATTTTTCAAAAATCAAAAGTATTACATATTGTTTTAAAATTATAATTTCTATAATGGTTTCTTCGGTTGTAAGCTGGTTTGTTACAAAAGGCATTCTGGTTCCTTTAAAAATCGCAGAACTGTTCCCGCTTGTTGTATTCCTTATTTATGTTTGTATAGATACTTTCTTAGAAGCACTTATCCGTCTTACAACAGGAAAATCTGCAACGGAATTTATTTTTTCTTATCTTGTAATAATCCTTACAATTTCCGAAAGTTCATCAATTATTAATTGTATTTTAATTGCTGTAAGCTGTCTTTGTTCATTTATTACAATAATTCCGTTTATTATGGCCTTTAAAAAACGAAACAGCGATATTACAAATTCCGACAAAATATTCTGCCGTTTATTTTTGTATCTTGCCCTGTTAATGCTTACTATTACAGTTCTTGATATTGCCTGGATTAATCCGGAGGTGTTTCAGTGATTCTTTCAGTAATTCTGCTCATTCTTATAATATTAATAGTTTCAATACTCTTGATTTTTTTGTTTTATGTACTATTCCCTTCAATTCATAATCAGAACAAAATTACTGAAAATACAATAATTGCTGATTCTGAAATTAATTATATACATCCGGTACAAATTCAAAAAGAAAAGTCTGATATGAAAGCTATAGTTTTATGCTCGTGCGAAAAGAAATTCGACATAAAACCAAAGATTTTTAATGAATCATATTCTTGTGCACTTGTTAATAAATATTCCGGAACAGGAACTCCATGTAAATTTGCATGTATTGGTCTTGGCGACTGTGTAAAAATCTGTCCGCAGAACGCAATTATCATAAAAAACAATACAGCAGTAATTACAAGTCAGTGTATTGGCTGCGGTAAATGTGTAGATGCGTGTCCTTTAAGCATAATAAGGCTTATTCCTTTGAATACAACAGAGTATACAATCTGTGCAAACAAGTCAGATGAAAAATCGGGCTGTACAGAGGAATTAAAAACACAAAAAGTTGTTTGGAATGCAAAAAAACACTTTAAAATCTGGGCAACTTGTTATAGAATATTTAAAAGCGTAATTAAGAATTAATTTTAAAAAAAGGAGAAAGTAACGGCAAAAGGGGTGGGGCGCCGTATATTTGAGTATGGATTCAATATACGTATGCTTCAATTTCAGGTCTATGTCTGTCTGTTCCGATAACCCGGATGAATTTGACAAGATGTACCAGACTGTATACAAGCCGCTTGCACGTTTCCTTTATTCACATCCTGATTTTAAATTTACTTTTTCATTTACAGGTCCTCAGCTTTTATATTACAAGAAAAAAAGAAATGAATTCCTTACAATCATAAAAGAGCTCGTTGAACGAAATCAGGTAGAAATACTTGGCGGTGGTTTTTACGCTCCTGTTCTTCCTTTGCTTTTCCCGGTAGACAGAAATACTCAGATAGACATGCTTTCTACAGAAATAAGACAGACTGTAGGAAAACGTCCGCGTGGTATAACAATGTTTGCAGATATCTGGGATTCATCACTTGTAAATAATCTTCAGACCTGCGGTATTGAATATGCGCTTTTAGACAGTAATTCAATTCCGGAAAATAAACGAAACTTCCTGTATAACATAATGCAGGATCTTGGAAAGACTGTAGAGATTTTCCCATATTACAATGAGTTTGTTCCAAGCGGCGATACACCTTGCGATTACTTTGACAAATCAATTACAAAGGCTGTAGAAAAAGCAGAAAAGCAGGATGATTACTTTCAGATTAATCCGGATAAGATTGTGATTATTAGTATGAATTATAAGACACTATCACAACTTGTCGAGAATAAATGGTTCGAAAAATTTGCTGATTATCTTAAGAACACACCGGATACAAGACTTAAGACAGGCATTATTGATGAATACAGAAAAAATCAGAATATAAAAATACCTGCATATATTCCTACTGCAATGAATAAGGTTTTAGACAGCTGGTGCGGCTACCTTGTTCGAAACAGAAATAAATCTTCTTTCCAGAATACTGTTTATAATTTTATGGAAGTATATCCGGCATGCAGAAATCTGTATAACCGCATTACATATATGACTATTCTTATTAATCAATATAAGAATGATAAAATGCGCAAAAAGGCTGCCCGCGAAAAGCTGCTCGAAGCTCAGAGTGGAAATGCTCTTTTATGTACTTATAACGGGCCTTTTACAAATACAAAGCATCGTCAGAACGCATACAGAAGTCTTATTACTGCAGAAAAATTCCTTAAAGAAGACGGAAAATTTACAGAAAGCATAAGTCGTTTTGATTACACAAATGACGGATTAAATGAATATATCTGCCGCATGCAGGATTATTTTGCATATATAAGCCTTCTTGGTGGAGCAGTTCAGGAACTTGATGTTATGAAAAACTGCGGAAACTATGCAGATAATCTTTCGCGTGTTTTTGAATATGATGGTGTAGAAGACGGTTATAACAGAGGAATCCTTGTAGATCATTTGTTTAATGCAGACCAGTTTGAACGCTACATTAATGGAGAAGCTGCCGGAGACGGTGTTTTCTCCAGAATTTATTATAAAGATATTAAGTTCTCTGCAAACCGTAAGGAGCTTTGTCTTTCTGCAGAAGCTGAATATAAGCCTACTCATCAGAAGGTTTCGCTCAGAAAGAAATATATTTTTACTTCAAGCGGTTTAAGCGTTCAGTATATTTTGAAAAATGAAAGCCAGAATCCTCTTAAATTGAAATTTGCAGTTGAGTCTAACTTTGCAGATGTAAGCTTTGAAAGTGAAAAAATCAATTATTTTAATATAGAAGTTGCAGAGCCGGAGCAGGTTCATCTTCTTGATGCAAAAAAATCAACACAGCAGCTTAATCATTCATCAAAGCTAAAGAATGTAGAAGCAATAAGGCTTACAGACAGCTTTAAGGGTGTTTCTTTTGGCTTTGAACCTAATGAGCAGTGCGGATATTTTTACACACCAATAATTTTCCACAGGCCTGATTATTATACAAACCAGCTTACTACAACTGCAGCAACCTTTGTGTCTACATTATTCTGGGATATAGACATAGAAAGCGGCAAAGAAACAGAGAAAACTATTAATTTTACAATTACTTCATTAAAGAAATCTAAACCTGTTACTTAGACTGTTCCGGTTTTTCTTCTTTTAATTTAAACACAACAATCCAGTTAGAAGAATCCGGCGAACGTCTCTTAAGCTTATATTTTAATGTATATTTTTTCCCAGGCTGGAATGTTTCTGTAAAGCTTGCATTATAAATCTGAGCCGGTGAAAAGAACATATTACCAGGATCATCAATATTACAGCGGATTTCTACAGGTTCTTTAACATTAATATTCAAATATCCGTCTTCTGACATATTAAGAACAGAATATACAGAAAAAAGTTCATTCTGAATAAAAGTAGGGTAAAGGTTTTTCTGGAATTTAATCTGAGCACATGAGCGAGGGTCTACAAATATATTCTTAAAGGTCCATTTATCAAAAGTCTGTGTTACAGATGACTGAAGGTTTACGATTTTATCTTCTTTGCCTTCTTTTGTAGCAGGAATTGTCTGTGTTGTACGCATAATTGCTTTTACAGAAAGGTATCCGTCTGGCTGTTCCATGCTGAAAACAAGCTCACAGAACTGATTTGTATAATCATCTTCATTTATTTCAAGGTTAAGCTCCCATTGTGGAAGTTCTTCAAGAATTTCTTCTGTTTCTGCGTCACAGACAACATTATATTCAATGTTTCCTTCTATAGGTGTTTCATTAATATAATAAGGGTCTAAATAAATACCCTGATTTTCAAAAACATAATCACAGATTTCTTCATAAGGAAGCGATTTAAAAATCTGAATTAATTCTTCGTCTGAAGGTGCAATTGTGTCAGAAGTAAGAACAATGCGGTTAATAGTAAATACGTAGGAATCAAGCTGATCAACTTTAATTGGTTTAGTTGTAGTACAAGAAGCCACAAGGCCTGTCAAAATAGTTAATAATAATACGATTTTTTTCATAATATGAATTCTAATACAAATGAAAAATATGTCAAGTTAAAAACAACTTTCAATGATGATTCATTGACTGAAGGTAATTTAGAAACCTGTACTGTAACCACATTAGAATAATCTTTGGTTTTGTAAAACGATTTATTTTACTTCCATTATTTACAGTTATAGGGTATAATTATACTATTAAAAAACAAGTTTTCTTTATATATTATAAAAGTCTTTGGAGTTTATCAAAAAAATTTATTTTTATAAGGAACTTTTATGCCTAAGAACAAAACCCCAAAAAATCGACCTGGAATCTGGTTACCTTGGTATGCTTATCTTTTTATTGTTTTGATATACATTTCTCCGTATATAATGTTAACTCCACTTGGACTTATAACAGAACTTTTTACTTCGGAAGAATTTGGAATTATATTTTCAAATCCATTAATTAATGCAATTACTGTTTTAACTGTAGTTTTGGCATTAATCATGGTCTTCTGGGAAAAAAAATTCCTTTCACAATATACAGGAACTCCTGAGTCAATTAAAATCACGAATAAAAAATTAAAGATTGCAGCACTTGGAAATATTGCAATTCCAATTACATTGCAGATTGTTGAAGGTGCAGCAATTTGTTTATTCTTAAAGAAAACCGGACTGCAGCTCAGATCATTTGAAACACATAATCCAACTTTGTTTATTTACATGATTCTTCTTGGATCTTTGTTTGATTTTGGTCTTCTTTTCTATATTCTTCAGGTTCGCGTAATTGAGCCACGCTTGCATATGATTCCTTTTGAAAAGAAAGAACTTCCTCTTGATTTGATTCAACGAAACGTATTAACAATGACTTTTGGTATTTTGGGTTGTATGTTCCTTGTTTTTGTTTCTTTGAATCCTTACTCACTTTCTCAAGGTTCAAGTTCTGTTTATGGAAGACTTGGTCCTATTCTTGTATATGCATTGATTTATTTCGTTGTTGTAAACATTCTTCTTACAGATGATATTAAAGTTTGTATCAGAAGAATTACACGTGTAACAGATAAACTTACCGAAAACGATTATACAATCGAAGATCAGAAAGCTACTAACCGTAGTGAGCTTGGTCTTATCATTCAGAGTGTTAACAAGTTTAAGCGCAAGGCTAACAGCATTCTTGTTCAGTTTGGTGCTTCTGCAAAACGTACATCTTCTGAATCTGATGATCTTGTTTCTAACATGGATTCTACAAGAAACAACGTTGCAAGCATTACAGAATCTTTGCAGAGTATTAAGAGCGAAATTGAAAATCAGTCTGCTGGTGTTGCAGAATCTAATTCTTCTATTGAACAGATTATGGGTAACATCCGCTCGCTCAACAATGCTATTGAAGCTCAGGCAGCCGGAGTTACACAGTCTAGTGCAGCCGTAGAAGAAATGGTTGCAAATGTTGCTTCTGTTTCTCAAATTCTTGAAAAGAACAGTGAAGTTGTTGCTCTTCTTTCTGATGCTTCTGAAAAAGGTCAACAGCAGGTACGAACAGCCGTTGAAACAGCCGAAAGTGTTCTTCAGCAGTCTACAGGTATTTTGCAGGCATCAAGCATCATTCAGAATATTGCAAGCCGTACAAATCTTCTTGCTATGAACGCCGCTATTGAGTCTGCTCACGCTGGTGAAGCCGGAAAAGGTTTCGCAGTTGTTGCCGAAGAAATCCGTAAGCTTGCAGAACAGTCAAGCTCACAGTCAAAGGCTATTGATGAAAACCTTCATTCTCTTTCAGATGCAATTTCAAATATTACAACAGATATTGGTCACGTTAAGGTTGCTTTTGAAAATATTTATGAACTTTCACAAAAGGTACGTGAACAGGAAACAGTTATTGCCAATGCTATGGAAGAGCAGAACGCAGGTAACCAGCAGGTACTCGAAGCAATGCATGCAATCAGTGATTCTACTGCCGAAGTTAAGAATGGTTCAGCCGAAATGCTTATAGGTGGTGAACAGATTCTTAAGGAAATGCAGAACCTTTCAGAAGTAACAAGAGTTATTTCTGAAACAATGAATCAGATTAATGATTTCTCTACACATATTTCCGATGCTGTTGCCATTACAACTGCTTCAACAAACAGTACAAAGCAGAGTGTTACAGGCTTGCTTGACGAGCTTGATACATTCAAGCTTGCTGATTCGTAATAACAGGAGCCAAAAATGTTAGACCCGGTAAAGAAACTTTTTGACATTAAAGGTCCAAAGGTTGCAGAAGCTTTAACTAAGCGTCATTTTGAAGCATATTATTGTTCAGATAAAGAAGCTGCAGTAAAAAAGATTTTAGAAATCATTCCAAAAAATCATTCTGTTGCCTGGGGCGGCACAATGACTATGGACCAGCTTGGGCTTAAGGATAAGCTTGCTGCTGCAGGCTATGCTTTGATTGACCGTGATAAAGGCGCAACTCCAGAAGAACGCGAACTTATAATGCACAAGGCTCTTAACTGTGGTTCTTTCATTATGAGCAGCAATGCAATTACAGAAGACGGTCAGTTGTTCAACATTGACGGAAAAGGTAACCGCGTTGCAGCTTTGATTTATGGTCCAGAAAACGTAATCATTATTGCAGGCATGAACAAGGTTGTTCAGAATATGGATGCAGCCTATGACAGAGTTCGCGGATATGCAGCACCTGCAAATGCACAGCGCTTTGATATTGATACTCCATGTAAGAAGATTGGGGAGTGTGCAGATTGTCTTTCTGGGTCAACCATTTGTGCACAGTTTGTTCAGACGCGCATCTGTAAGCCGGCAGGACGCATCAAAGTTGTATTAATCGGTGAAGAACTTGGAATATAAAAAAATGCATACAAATATCTGGATTGCCACGCTTCGCTCGCAATGACGAAAGTATTAAAATGTTTAAAAAATCATTATTATCTATTTTTATCTTTTTTCCTTTTTTTCTTTTCGCTCAAACGACTTCTTTAGCTTACTCCGGCTCCGAAAACTACATTCTAACAGAACGTACAGATTTACGGCGGTATGATAACAATAAATATATTGGTTTAATGAGCCGTGAGGTAAAATCTTTTATTGTGCCTTCTTATGTAGATGGGCGCAGGGTTTATGAAGGGGACTTTTATGTAGAGCAGGATACTAAGCATGCGGCAATGGCGCTTGATGAAGGGATTCATGATGCTATAGTTTCTGTGTTTGCAATCGATGAAGAAGGTACCTTCAGCATGCTTGAAGATAACGGATATCCTTCGTTCAGAAGCTTTCCGGCTTATCCTCAAAAAGAACTTGAAAAAGGAGAAAGCTGGACTGCAACTTCTGAACGCGCTGTAGATCCTAGGGCAGACGGAACAATTACCAGAATGCCTATTTATGTTCAGTACACTTATACTACGGACCAGGTTTTCAATGGGCGCGAGGTTTATATTATTAAAGCTCAATGGGCTACACGCTACGGAACAAATACAAAATATATAGATTTAGACGGCGACCCTGATTTAGCATCTGCAATAGGTAAGCACGAGGCAACTATTTATCTGGATAAGGAAACTGGAGCGGCACTTCTTATAAGAGATCAGGTTGACGAAAGCTTTACTTACAAGTCTGGTGAAAAAATTGCTTACAAAGGAACAATTTCTCTTTTTACAGAATATCCGGCAAGTGTTAATACACAGGAGCTTATGCCTGAAATTGACCGTCTTCTAAAAGAAGCAGATATAGATTATAAAGATACTAATGCAGGACTTATGCTCATAATTAAAGATCTTCAATTTGTTGCAAATAGTCCTGAGCTTCTTCCTGGTGAAGAAAAGCGTCTTGATCAGATTGCAGCGCTGCTTAAAAAAGTTCCGCAGAATCAGATTCTGGTAGAAGGACACACAGCCAGAGTAGGTGATGAGTCTGATGAATTAGGACTCTCTTTGGAACGTGCACACACAATTGTACGTGAACTTACAGCACGAGGTGTTCCAAAAGATCAGTTTATTACAAAAGGAAGCGGCGGTACAAAACCTGTTGCAGACAACGACACTCCGGAAGGAAGAGCAAGAAACCGACGTGTAGAAATAACGATATTAACAAACCGTACGTCATTGCGAGAAACAAAGTGACGAAGCAATCTAGAGAATGGATTGCCACGCTGCGCTCGCAATGACATGGGAGGAACTTTTATGACCGACGAACAGAAAAACGAATTATTTACAGATGTATTTGAAATGCTTGATATTTATAAGGAATACTCACCATTACAGGCAGACGGATCTAATAAAATCGAAAACGTAAAGCCTGCAATTGAAAGCATGATTGATTATATAATAAAAGACCCTATGGAAGCTGCAGCACTAAAGGATTGGCTTGATAATACAGATTTCTGGACAGCTCCTGCTTCTACAAAATTTCACGGAAATTTTAAAGGCGGACTTTGCCTTCATACAATTATGGTTATTAAACAGGCACTTGAATTTGCAAAACCAGTGCTCGAAAACTTTTTTGTAAGTCCGGGAGCCGAAAAATACACAATCACTACAAAAGATATCTTTGTAAGTGCACTTGTACACGATTTTTGCAAAACAGGCTTTTATGGCGTAGAATACCGCAACACAAAAGATATTTCAGGTAATTGGGTAAAACAACCTTTCTACAAGACAAAATCAGAGAATCGAAACCTTGGACACGGTAACGAATCTGTCTTAATGATGCTAAAAGTAATGCCATCAATGATAGATAACCGCATGGTAATGGAAGCCGTAAGCCGCCACATGGGCTTTAGTGACCTTTCAGACAGCGAAAAATACAACTACTCAAATTTCCTCGAAAATCCACTCGTAGTCCTGCTTCAGCTGGCAGATCAGACTGCAGCACAGTGGTTTGGATGCTAGACAGTGCGTCATTGCGAGCGAAGCGCGGCAATCCAATTTATTAATATTAATAAACAATAAATGTACAATTTGAAACCTCAGTCCTCGGAGTGGAAACAGACTGAGGACAACTTTCTCTGTTGTCCGAAGGCTGTTTTCACGGGAGAGGGCTGAGGTTTCTATATGATTGCCTTTTATGCTTTAATAATATTAAAAATATTTAATTATATTAAAGTTTTCCTATTGTTTTAATTTCTATTTTAGTTTATATTATAATTATATCAATTTTTTGGAGAAATTATGGCTAAAGGTAGACCTTTAATCAATTCGGAACGCTGCAAAGGCTGCGAGCTATGCATCCGCGTTTGTCCTAAAAAAATCCTTGAAATGTCAAAAGAAACAAATAGTCAGGGTGTTCATTATCCTGTTTGTATTGATGAGGCAAATTGTATTGCCTGCGCTTTCTGTGCAACTATGTGTCCTGATTGCGTAATTGAAATTGAGGCAGAGTAGATATGAGTAAGAAAGTTTTAATGAAAGGTAACGAAGCAATCGGTGAAGCAGCTATTCGTGCAGGTTGTCGCTATTATTTTGCTTATCCAATTACTCCACAAAATGAAATTCCGGCTTATATGGCAAAACGCCTCCCCGAAGAAAAGGGCTGCTTTTTACAGGCAGAAAGTGAGCTTGCCGCTATAAATATGGTTATGGGTGCCAGTGCCGCAGGTGCTCGCGCAATGACTTCTTCATCTTCACCAGGAATCTCGCTTAAGCAGGAAGGTATTTCTTATCTTTCTGGTGCACAGCTTCCGGCAGTTATTGTAAACATGATGCGTGGTGGTCCTGGTCTTGGAAACATCAGTGGTGCTCAAGGAGACTACTTCCAGGCAACACGTGGTGGCGGTAACGGAGACTATCATGTTGTAGTTATTGCCCCTGGTACTGTTCAGGAAATGGCTGACTGTACTGTAAAGGCGTTTGAAATTGCAGATAAATATCGTGTAGTTTGTATGATTTTGGGAGACGGATATCTTGGACAGATGAGTGAACCATGTATCGTTCCTGAATATGTTACAAAGTTCCCTCCAAAACCTTGGGCACTTACAGGACGTACTTCAGACCGCGAAAATAACATTGCTCTTTCACTTCGCCTTAATGGTGATGACTATGATTTGAACAAGCATACAAAAGAACTTTTTGAAAATTACGATAACATTCAGACTAACGAAACAATGAGTGAAACATACATGTGCGATGATGCAGATGTAGTTCTTACAGGTTATGGTACTGCAGCCCGTGTTTGTAAAAAGGCAGTTAAGATGCTCCGCGAACAGGGAATCAAGGCAGGACTTTTCAGACCAATTACACTCTGGCCATTCCCACAGAAAGAGCTTGAAGCAGCTTGTGCTAAGGCAAAGAAAATCCTTACTGTAGAAATGTCTATGGGACAAATGGTTCAGGATGTAAAGCTTTACAGCGGACACAAGGTTAGTGATGTTGAATTCTACGGCGAACCTGGTGGAATTATTCCTAAAGTAGATGCAATTATTGAGAAGGTAAAAAGCTATGTCTAAGAAATATGAATTTCCTAAATCAATGAAGGATAATAAGACTCACTACTGTGGTGGCTGCGGACACGGAATTGTTCATAAGCTCATTGCACAGGTAATTGATGAATTGAATATCCAGAGCGATGTCCTTCTTGTAGCACCGGTTGGTTGTGCAGTTTATGCCTACAATTATATAAACGTAGATTCATGTGAAGCAGCTCATGGTCGTGCACCTGCAGTTGCAACTGGTATGAAGCGCGTTCATCCGGACAAGGTTGTAATCAGCTACCAGGGTGACGGTGACCTTCTTGCAATTGGTATGGGTGAAACAGTTCACGCTGCAAACCGTGGTGAAAACATTACAGTAATCTTTATCAACAACGCAATATACGGAATGACTGGTGGTCAGATGGCTCCAACTTCTCTTGTTGGTCAGGTAACAAAGACTTCACCATACGGCCGCGATGCAAATGATGTAGGATATCCAATCCGTGCCTGCGAACTTTTGAACACACTTGTTGAACCAAAATATATTGAGCGCTGTGCAGTTTATGATGTAAAGCATATTAATCAGACAAAGGCTGCAATTAAAAAGGCACTTACTTACCAGAAGGAAGGAAAGGGCTACAGCTTTGTAGAAGTTCTTTCTATGTGTCCTACAAACTGGGGCGTTGCTCCAACTGTTGCTGCTGACTGGGTTAAGGATCAGATGGAACCTTATTATCCGCTTGGAGTTTTCCGCGATGTACCGGCTGGTAATACTCCGGATGCAGCAAAACCTGTTGCAGGTGTAGTAGTAAAGTAGGGTGCAGGAGGAATTGATATGACAACAGAAATAATTTTTGCAGGCTTTGGCGGACAGGGTGTTATCCTTGCCGGAAAAATTTTGACTCTTGCAGGAATGAGCGAAGATAAGTTTGTTTCTCATATTCCTTCATACGGTGCCGAAATGCGCGGTGGTACTGCCAACTGTTCAGTTATCGTAAGTGATGAAGAAGTTGCTTCTCCTGTAATCGAAAATCCTGATGTAGTAGTTGCCTTGAACAAACCAAGTATGACAAAGTTTGAACCTCTTTTGAAAAAGGGCGGACTTTTGATTTACAATTCAAGCCTGATTGATATTGAGCCTACACGCAAGGATATCCGTGTGCTTGCACTTCCTTGTAACGAAATGGCAGAAGAAACAAAGAACCCGCGTGGTGCAAACATGGTAGTTCTTGGTTGTCTAGCAAAAGTAATTCCAGGAATGATCAGCGGTCCTAAGCCGTTTGAGTTTGCCCTTGATGAAGCAATCAGCGAAAGAAATAAGAAGTTTAATCCGATTAATATTGCTACTATTGAAGCTGCGTATAACAAAGAATACGAAATCAAGTAAGAGATTGTCGGGTCAAGCCCGACAATGACATTATGCCAAGCCCGACAATGACATTGTGTCATTCCCGCGCTTGACGCGGGAATCTCAAATAAGGAGAAATTATGAGTGAAAAAAATAAAATTGGTGCAAAGGTAAAGCTTGTACGCGAAAACCGCAAGCTCAGTATAGAAGACGTTAGTGAACGTACAAATCTTAGCGTTGAACAGATTTCAAGCATTGAAGACGGAAGTCTTGTTCCAAACCTGACTCCGCTTATTAAGATTGCTCGTGTACTTGGTGTTCGTCTTGGAACCTTCATGGACGATGATGAAAATCTTGGTCCTGTAGTTTCACGCGCTCAGGATAAAAAAGAAGTAACACGCTTCAGCGACAGAGGAAACGCAATCAACTCTGACCTCGACTTCTACACACTTGCCAAAGATAAGGCCGGCCGACACATGGACCCATTCGTAATTGATATCTTCCCAAGCTCAGAAGAAGAAATCAAAACTTCAACCCACGAAGGCGAAGAGTTCATTTATGTTCTTGAAGGTCAAGTAGAAATCATCTACGGAAAAGACAAGTATCTTCTGGACAAAGGTGATTCAATTTATTACGAATCAATTGTTGCTCATCATGTTCATAGTTATGGTGAAAATAACGCAAAAATTCTGGCAGTAGTATACACTCCTGCATAATTTCTGGATTACCACGTCGCTTCGCTCCTCGTAATGACAATAAAGCCTCGTCATTGCGAGCGAAGCGTGGCAATCCACATTACTTGTTCAAACTTTCTTCCAGTAATTTAAACTCCGAAATATCTTCAAACAGAATATAAACAACATAAGTCCGCATATTTGTATTAATCTGCCACAGGTGTGCCCTTATGTGTTTTACATCATGGTTTGTAAGATTGTGAATACGCACTTCGCATTTAACTTCATCTTTTGTCTGGCCAGCTTCTTCAAAGGCTTTTTTGAGCGCCTTTCCGTTTACAGATTGTGTAAAGCGCGAGAATAGATTATTAATAACATCAAAAGGCCTGTCGGCAACACCAAAGAGTTCCTTTGCCTTTGTATTAGTACGCAGAATTGTTGTACGTGCCTTTCCCGGGTTATATTCTACAATGAGTGCAGCTCCAACAAAATTATCAAAAATATAAGATTCCTGAGTTGTAGGATTTATAAAGCGGGCAATATCAAACTGACCTTTCTGCTGCATCTGTTCAGATTTTATTTCGAATTGTTTATCTTTTTCTTTCAGAATCTGGATAAAGGCATCTTCCGGCATTGGTTTTGCAAACAGGAAGCCTTGAATAATATCGCAGCCAATACTCTTAAGGAATTGTACCTGCTCAGGAATTTCAACACCTTCGGCAACAGTTATATACTTAAGCTTTTGAGCCATGTGAATAACCGAGCTTATAATTGTACCACCACGATTAGATTCAGGTGAATTCAAACTTTCAATAGAAAAAGCATTGTTAGTCAAAAATCCCATATCAAGCTTAATGATATCAATTGGAATATCTTTAAGTGAATTGAGCGAAGAATAGCCGCTGCCAAAATCATCCATTGCAATCTTAAAACCAAGACTACGAATCTGATTAATTCGCTGCAAGAAGTTTCCTTCGTCTCCGATGTAGGCACTTTCTGTAATTTCAAAGTGTACAAGCTCAGGAGGGATTTTATATTCATCCTTCAGATATTTGATTGTGTAATAAATTCCTTCTGATTCAAGACTAACGCGCGAAATATTTATAGAAATTGGAACCGGATCATAACCTTCATCAATCCAGCGGCGGAGCATACTGAAAGCCTTACGCCAGATTTCCTTATCCAAATATCGTATGAACCCATTTTTTTCTGTTACCGGAATAAAAATAGACGGAGAAATAATCTGACCTTCTTTGTTTATCCAGCGGCATAATGCTTCGGCTCCAACAAGTTTATTCGAAGAAGTAGAAAACTGCGGCTGGAACCAGAGTACAAACTCATTATTATCCAGGGCAGATTTCATAAGAGTAGAAAGCTTAGCTTCTTCGTGCTGCTTTTGTTTAAGGCTTTGCGTAAATGCACTATAAGTGTTTTCCTGTTGTGTAACACGCAGATCCATTGCAAGAATTGCAGAGTTGATCATATTCATTACATTGTGATCATCTTCATCTGTATTTTCCTGCATGCTGTAAAAGCCAAAGCGCATTGTAATAGGGTAGTTAATGCCAAGTCCTGTACAGTCGAACGATTTTAAGTTCATGATTTTCTGAACATTTTCGATTGTTTCTTCAATAAAGAAAGCAAACTGACCACTTGTAATTCGTGCATACCAGGCATTATCCCCAAGTACTTCTTTAAGTTTGGCACTTATTGTTCTTAATACCGCATCACCAATATCACTTCCATAAAGCTCATTGATAACTTTGTATTTATTAATATCGCCGCAATAAAGTCTGTATTTTTTGTCAGGATTCTGTTCAATTACCTGTGTAACTTTTTCTATAAATGCCTCACGGTTTGGACAGTTAGCAACTGTATCTGTATAAAGTCTGTGACGCATTTCATCATTCATATAATGAATACAGTTTTCTTTTTTTGTATAAGAATAGGCAATAGCCGTAGCCATGTTCTTACAGGTTTTAAAGCCACACATTCCACAGTCAATATGACGTTTTTCTTCTTTTGTTTTAAGCATTGAATTAAAAATGTCATCATAAACTGAATCGGAAATATGATAAGGCTGAATATATCGTTCTGTAAATCCGCGTTTAAAATCATTAAAATCAAAATCTTTAAAACATTCAAAAAGATTATTTGTTGATTCAATGTAATTTATTGTAGCGTCACCAAAGCCGTCAAAATACTCTTTGAAATCATCTAAGAAGCGCGAATAGTTTTCACCTTCCTTGTAGCAGCTTGTTTCGGTTCCTGGTCCTTCAAAACATCCTTTTGTACAGGCATAAACTTCGGCAAGCAACGGCTGAAGATTATCATACTCATTATTTGTATACATTAAAATACGTTTGAAGGTTGGATCTCCGGCGCCACTGTGAACCATGCTGATATCTTTTACAGAGAAAAAGCGTGAAATCATTGTTTTGTAAAAACCGGTTCTTATTACAAAACGTCCGAATCCAATAGGCTTAATATCTGAATGATAAGGTTCAACATTTGAAAAATCTTTATCTTTTATTTTATCCCACAAATGATGGAAGGTAAGGTTATAATTAATATTTTCGTTTGTATTTTTTGAACTGATTTCATCTTTCTTTGCAATACAAGGTCCAAGGTAGGCAATTTTATTTGTATCGTTAAGATATTTATGAGCATAAATTGCAGTACAAAGCGGGCCTGACTGTACAGGTATAACCTTATCAATAAGCTGAGGATATTTCATTTCAACAACGTTAATGAATGCCGGACAGTTATTTACAACAAATGCTTTTTCTTTTGCAGGTTTGTTATAATTATCTTTAAGATATTTTACAGTTGCCCATACAGAAATTTCAGAACCAAAGCTGCTGTCGTAAATCTTATTAATTCCCAGAGTTTTTAAATATCCGGTGATTTTATCTGCTTTTTCACCAAAGGTATAATAAAAACTTGGATCAACAACAAGCGAAATCTTTTCACCGTTTTTAAGATCATCAAAAAACTGATCAATATCATCAAGATACTCACGGGCATTGTGAATACAAAGAGCAATACATTTTCCACAGTGATTACATTTGTCTGAATCGATTGCAGTAAATTTTTTACCGTTTCTTGTAGAAGAAATATTGGCACCCATTATTGAACATTGTGAAAAACAATAATTACAGCCAATACAGTTGTCATTAGTAATTAAGATACCATTGTTATATCTGAACATTCAGGATTCTCCGTGGTTGATTATTCAAAGCAGATAAGAACTAGCGATTGATTCAGGTTGTTATACATAATCTGTTCACCGTAGCCCGAAACTCCAATATATTTTCCAAGAGTTGTTGTAAGTCTTTCTGTAAAATCAATAAACCGATTTTCTTTTTGTAAAAGTGTAGTGCGCGAAAGGCAATGAACTGCAATAGAAAAAGAAGGATCAGGAAGCAGCTTTTTCATGTGTTTTTGTGTTTCGTCCCATACACTGTCAAAATGATCAATTTCCAAAAGCATTACACGAGTCATATTATAAAGGCGTGTATAATAAACAATAGAATCATCTGGTTTGATTTCCTTTGCTTCTGAAATAAGAATGTTTTCACCTTCGATTCGGCCTATTGGATTTATTTTAAGAGTCTGTAAAAGATCTTCTTTTTTTACATTAAGCAGATGACTTAAAACCTGGGCTGCTGGTTTATTATCAAATTCATAAACACGCTGCTGTTCACAATCAACATCTGTAATACGAAGCTGGTGTGAAGTAGGGCGGAAAAGATTTTCGCGGTATAACTGAACTTTTCCCTGAAGATTATGAATGAAAATAAATGCACAGGTTTCTACATAAATATCACCATTCAAGGCAACAGCAGAAGTTTTTTCGTCTATATTGCTGCCGGCAGTTGAACCTGCAACTTTGATTCCAGTTCCCTGGAGGATTTCTTCAAATGTATCAAGCACAAGCTCTTCGCAGCGGAAGCCTGATGTTGTAAATTCAAGACAGCAGGTATTGTCTGTAGATGTAAGTGATTTTAATGCCTCGCGGATATGCTGGCTGTAATTTTTTGGATGTCGCGAAACTTCATAAATAAGATTTGATGAACATTCAACCCCGTTGTATATAGCCATAGCAGAAAGCCCTTTTTCACTGTAGCCTTCTGTCGAAAAATTAATACATGTTGAGCATCCTATTGAAGTTGCTTCGGGGAACTGTTCTTTAAGCTGCTTTGCGTAATACCACAAATCTTCATAATCAGAAAAAAAGATAATGATTTTTGGTGAGGAATTCTGAGATGATAGTTTCTGGTAACAAACCTCAAAGTCATCTTCTTTGACGCCTGTACCACTTAATGCGAGTAAGCAGCGTTCCATAATATATTTATTATATCACGGAAATTTGTAAAAAAAAAGTTTTTTTTATTTATGGATTGCCACGTCGCTGCGCTCCTCGCAATGACGAACGACATAACCGTCATTGCGAGCGAAGCGTGGCAATCCAGAGTTTATGATTAGTCTTCAACCTTCAATACTTCGCGTCTGTATTTTGTTCCAATTTCTGTTAATTTGAACTTCTGAATCTTGCCGGAACCAGTCATCGGGAACTCATCCATGAACATTACGAGCTGCGGCCACTTGAACTTAGAAAGCTTGTCGCGGCAGAACTCGATTACGTCCTGTTCTGTAAGTGTTTTTCCTTCGTGAAGAATGATAAAAGCTCCTGTAATTTCACCGTAGCGTTCAGATTTAACTGCTGCTACCTGAATATCTTTAATTTCAGGCATCTGTGCCAGGAACTCTTCTATTTCTTTAGGGTAGATGTTTTCACCACCACGAATAATCATATCTTTAATGCGGCCTGTGATGCGGTAGTTGCCGTTTTCGTCTTTTACACCAAGGTCTCCGGAATGAAGGTAGCCGTTTTTGTCGATTGTTTCTGCAGTAGCTTCAGGCATCTTGTAGTAGCCCTTCATAACGTTCCAGCCCTTACAGCACATTTCACCCTGAACTCCAACAGGACATTCCTTTCCTGTTTCCGGGTCGAGTACCTTTACGTCAATTCCTTCAAATGCATCGCCTACAGTTGTTGCCTTTACTTCTACAGAATCATCCCAGTGGCTTTGAGTCATACCAGGACTAGATTCAGTCAAACCGTATACAGAAGTAATTTCAGGCATATGCATTTTGTCAATTACAGTCTTCATAAGCTCAACAGGAACAGCAGAACCAGCCATAATACCTGTACGGAGACTCGACATATCAAACATGCTGAACATTGGATGATTAAGCTCTGCAATGAACATTGTAGGAACACCGTAAAGCGAAGTACACTTTTCCTTTTGAATAGAAGCAAGTGCTACAAGTGGATCAAAGCTTTCGAGCAGAACATGAGTTCCACCATGAGTAAGCACTGCCATTACACCAAGTACAATACCAAAACAGTGGAAAAGCGGAACAAGCAGACAAAGGCGGTCATTTTCTGTATAGCGCATTCGTTCGCCAATAATCCATCCGTCGTTGATGATATTGTGGCTCGAAAGCATAACACCCTTAGGGAACCCAGTTGTACCGGAAGTATACTGCATGTTTACAACATCATGCTGACTAACCTGACTTTCAATATCATGAATAATTTCAATATCAACATGCTGACCGAGCAAAAGAAGTTCTGGCGTAGAGTAAAGACCACGGAACTTTTCAGGACCCATAAATACAACATTTTTCAGGCATGGGAAGCGCTTAGACTTAAGACAGCCGCGTTCATATTCATCAATTTCAGGAACAAGCTCTTTAATCATTGCAACATAATTTGAATCTTTAATACCGTCGCAAAGACAAAGGGTAGTCAAATCGGCCTGTTTTACAAGATATTCAAGCTCGTGTGATTTATAAGAAGTATTAACAGTAACAGCAACAGCACCAAGTCGGGCACACGCAAACATATAAGTAAGCCAGTCAGGAACATTTGTAGCCCAGATTCCTACATTGTCGCCTTTGCGTACACCAATAGCATAAAGACCGCATGCAAGATCATCTACGCGCTTGTCAAACTGAGCATAAGTAAAGCGCAGGTCACGGTCTGCATAAACCATAAATTCGTGTTCGGGATTATTTTTAGTTTTTTCTCTTAACAGTTGCGATAAGGTTAATTCTATCATATAATAGATTTTAGATAAAAATTGAGAGAATTTCAATAGAATTCTTTAATATTTATTAAGAAATTTAATATTATTAAAGACTTATAGGAGATTTTTGTGGCATATTCTAGTATTGCTATTCTCGCGCTGCTCGTACATCTGATTATAAATCATGATGTATTAATAAAAAAAGACAAAAATTACTCTAAATATTTAAATAATTCATACAGACTGTTTTTATACAGCGTTATGCTAAATTATATAATGGATGCATTATGGGGCATTCTTTACGACGCAAAGCTTGTAATACTTGTTTATATTGACACTTTCTTTTATTTTGCCGCAATGACTCTTGCCGTTTTCTTTTGGACACGATACGTAATTGAGTATCTTCATGAAAGCAATATTTTTATAAACCTGCTTTCCTTGTTCGGCTGGTCTTATCTTATTCTTGACAGTATTTCTCTTATAGTTAATTTCTTTTATCCTGTTAAGTATTATTTTGATCCTGATGGAACGTATCATGCATGTATAACAAGATATTTTGCACTGGGTGTTCAGATTTTTATGTTCTTTATTACTTCAATTTATGTTTTTGTTTATGCATTAAAATATAAAGGAAAAGAAAAACTTCGTCGCAGAACTATTGGTGGTTTTGGAGTAGTAATGACATTCTTTGTTCTGGGACAATATTTTTCTCCACTTTTACCATTATATTCAATCGGATATCTTTTAGGAACAACTCTTATTCACACCTTCGTACTTGAAGCCGAAAAAGAAGATTACCGTCGTGAGCTTGAAGAGCATATTTCAAGAGAAAAAGAACAGAAAAAAGAACTTGGTTCTACAAGAAAGCTTGCTTATACAGATGCCCTTACAGGTATAAAAAATAAACGTGCCTTTACAGAAGCTCAGGAAGAAATGCAGCAGTCTTTAACTGCAGGGCTTGTTGATGAATTAGGAATTATTGTCTGCGATTTGAACAGCCTTAAAGATGTAAATGATAATCAGGGTCATGAATCTGGTGATAATTATATTAAGCAGGCTTCCAAACTGATTTGTAATGTATTTAAGCATAGTCCTGTTTATAGAATTGGCGGTGATGAATTTGTTGTTCTGCTTCACGGTGAAGATTTTAAAAACAGAGAAACACTATTGAATGATTTTGATAAGATGATGTATGAAAATATAATCAAAGATGATTTAGTAATTTCTACAGGCCTTGATATTTATTCAAAAGAAAAAGGTGATACCTTCCAGACAGTTTTTGAACGTGCAGATAAAAAAATGTATGCACGTAAAAAGCTTCTTAAAGATATGAAAGAAAAATTATAAAAAAAGAGGTATAAAAAATGTTTAAATTCTGGGGAGACGGCTCTGAACTTTCAAAGGAGCTAGTTCGCAGCATTGCTGTAAGAAGTACAGAAAATTTCAACTGGACTTTTATTTTTATTCTTGCCGTAGTTTTCTACGTTTACTGGACAGAAATTCACAAAAAGAATTTCGAAGCAGTTTTTGCAGGCCTTGCACTTTATGGAGTTCACTGGCTTTATGAAATCTGTAATGCAATTATTGGGCATGTGTTCGGTTATCCGCTCTGGTCTGTAAGTAATGAATCTACAACTTTTATTCTTTTGATTGGTGTTTGCTGGGAGCTTTCTATGATGTTCTCACTGGCAGGAATTATTTCTTTTAAAATGATGCCTCAGGATCGCACAAAGCGATATTTTGCAAAGAATGGACGTAAAGGTGTGAGCTGTAAGCTTGTTGTTGCATTAGAAATGGCTCTGTTGTTTGCATTGTTTGAATCTTTCCTTGCAGGAACTTCAAATCATTCGTTTATATGGGTTTATAAGTGGTGGGGTGTTGTACCGGTATTTATTACAACTTATGTACCGTTCTTCCTTGCAAGTAATTATGTTCCTGATATGGCACCAGCTGCCCGCAAAAAGTTTTTGATTATTGAATGGGCTGCAGTTGCAGTACTACTTGCTGTTTTGATTCCTTGTGGAGTGATTTAAAAAAAAGATTCCCCGATCAAGTCGGGGAATGACAATGTCATTGCGAGGAGCGTAGCGACGTGGCAATCTACAATTATGGATTGCTTCGCTTCGCTCGCAATGACGTGTGATTAAAGAGTAGCACCAGGTATCTCTTTTTCAAATTCCTTGTTGCCGTGTGTGTAGCGTGGAAGAACCTTTGGAGAAACTGCATCGCCTTCAATCTTGGCTGCTGCGCGTTCTTTTTCAAAGTCCTTTACGTGCTGAAGGCTGAGTTTATCGCTGAGCTTGATATCCTTAAACATCTTACCGGCTTCAATTCCAGCTTCGCGTCCGAATACTACTACGTCGAGCAAAGAGTTACCCATCAAGCGGTTTGTTCCGTGAACACCACCAGATGCTTCTCCGGCTACGAGCAGGTTAGCAACGTTTGTATGACATGTCTTGTCAATTTCAACACCACCATTCTGATAGTGCAATGTCGGGTAAACAAGAATTGGTTCCTTGCGGATATCGATTCCGTACTTGATGAACATGTTGTACATAGCAGGAATTGACTTAAGGATTGTTCCTTCTCCGTGAATCATTTCGATCATTGGAGTGTCGAGCCATACAGCATCTTGTACGTCGTTTTTAACACCACGGCCTTCACGAACTTCGCGGATAATACCAGAAGCGTTTACGTCGCGTGTTTCAAGCGGGTGAATATAAACTTCACCATCTTTGTTTATAAGTTTTGCTCCAAGTGAGCGAACCTTTTCTGTTACGAGCTTTCCAAGAATCTGTGTAGGGTAAGCAGCTCCAGTCGGGTGATACTGCAATGAATCCTGGTAAAGAAGCTTTGCACCGGCACGATAAGCCATTACAAGACCGTCGGCTGTAGCACCATAGTGGTTAGAAGTAGGGAATCCCTGATAGTGCATACGTCCAGCACCACCAGTTGCAATGATTACAACTTTTGCCTTTGCAATGCGGATTTCACCTGTTTCAATATTGAGCAATACTGCACCACAAGCTTCGCCCTTGTCGTTCTTAATAATTTCGATAGCAGCTGTAAAGTCTACCACTGTAATCATATCCTTGCGGTTGAAGGCTTCATCGCGGAGTGTACGCATGATTTCGGCACCTGAGTAGTCCTTACATGCGTGCATACGCTTACGGCTTGTACCACCCCCGTGAGTTGTTACCATTGTTCCGTCAGGCATCTTATCAAATTCAACACCAAGATCGTTGAGCCATTTGATTACAGATGGAGCCTTGTTTACAAGTGTATATACGAGTTCTGGTTTTCCGTCAAAGTGACCGCCACCAAAAGCATCAAGATAGTGCTGAGCAGGTGAGTCGTTTGGCTTATCTGCAGCCTGAATACCACCTTCAGCCATCATTGTGTTAGCGTCACCAACACGAAGCTTTGTTACGAGGAGTACTTTTGCACCGGCTTCGCTTGCCATAATAGCAGCAGAAGTTCCGGCACCACCACCACCAATTACAAGTACGTCTGATTCATAATCTATGTGGTTAAGGTCAATTTTTTCTGGTTCAAGGCGTGGCTTTGCCTGAAGCATTTCTGCCAATTCAATAGGAGCTTTCTGTCCCTTGTTAGGACCAATTTTAAGTTCAGTAAACTGTTCCTTAATGCGGTCCGGATGAAACTTCAAAAGCAGGTCGTCTTTCTGTTCAGCGGTAAGACGAGCATGTTCAAATTTAAGATTTTCTTCGCGTTTTTCAGCTACGATTTTCGCAGCATCGTCAAGGTAATTTCCGTACATATTCGTCTTCTCCTTACTTCTCAATGTCTCTGTTGTTGTAGAGGTTTTTGATTTCGTCCTTGTTACCGGTAGACATTTCTACAAACTTCTTGATTGCTTCTTCGCATGCGCCTGAATCAATTTCGGCAACACGATCAAGAAGGTGCTGAGCCTGTGGCTGCAAGTATTTACCGTTGATACGGCGTGCAAGTTCTGCAACCTGTGGGTGACTGATTCCTGCAGGACAGCGTGATGAACAGCATCCGCACATTACACAGTCAAATGAAAGGTCTGCACACTTTTCAAAGTCTCCGCGCTGAGCATATGCAATATACTGCATTGTCTGAAGACTCTGTGGGCAAGCACGTGTACAAGCGTTACAGCCTACACAAGAATAGATTTCTGGGTAAAGCTGCATCATAATCTGCTGCTCTGGTTTTACCTTATTAATATCGTAAATCTGTTTTACGAGTGGGAAGAATGGAAGGGTAGCGATATACATATCGTTTTCAACCTTCTTTGAACAGGCCAGACAAGTCTGCAGCTGGTTCTGTCCCTTAATTCTATAAATTGTAGCACAAGCACCACAGAAGCCGTTACGACATCCGCAACCGCGCTTGAGCTGATAGCCGGCATATTCCATTGCGTTCATAATGGTGAGCTCAGCCGGAACATCATATTTTTTACCAAAAATGTAAATTGTTGCCATTTCTTTTTCAGCCATATTTGCCTCTATATATACTATAATATTTATAAAATTATATATCATTTCAAGAAAATAGTGAATACAAAATTAATATAAAACACTCAAATCAATAACAATTATAATATAAAAAAAAAAGAGGCCGTAGACACATTACTACGACCTCTTGATATTAAAAAGAATTTATATGAATCGCTGAACCAGGATAAAAAACTTAGAAAAGTCTTTATCCCTTAATAGCACCTTCCATAAAGCTAGATTGAATCTTTTTGCTTAAGAACACATAAACAATCAAAGTAGGGAATGTTGCAAGAACAAGAGCTGCACCAATAGGACCCCAGTTTGTAGTATGCTGACCAGAAAGAGCCTGAATACCAACAGGAAGTGTTCTAAGTGCCTGCTTACTATTAAATGTTGTAGCAAACATAAGTTCATTCCAGCACTGAAGGAAAGTATAAATTCCGATTGTAGAAACTGATGGTTTCATCAAAGGGAAAATAATTCTGAAGAATATACCCCAAACACCGCAACCGTCAATTGTAGCTGCTTCATCCAACTCCATAGGAATATCCTGCATAAAGCCCATGCTTATGAGAATAGCCATAGCAAGAGAGAAGGCAGAATAAGGAATAATGAGAGCCTGATATGAGTTAAGCATTCCAAGCTTTTTGAGAGTAATGTATACAGGAATAAGAGAAGCATGAATAGGAATAGTAAGTCCTAACATAAAGAACTTATTCATTAAATGTCGTCCCTTCCAGATAATTCTCTGCATAGCAAAAGAAGCCATAACTGCTGCAATAATAGTGATTACGATTGTTGCAAAAGCAATAATGAGACTGTTTATGAAATAAATACCCATCTTACCGGTACGCATAGCAGTTGTATAGTTACTCCACAACCACTTATGAGGAAGACCTGCTACGTTTGCACCAAAAATTTCGGCATTATCCTTTAACGAGAAAGTAAACATCCAGTAAATAGGGAAGATATTTATTAAAAGCCAGAATATGAGTATTGCATAAATAAAATATTTTAAGTTATTGCCTGTACCCTGTTTATAAACTGTGGATTCCATCTTTAATCCTCCTTCTTGAATACGGCACTAATAATCAGAGAGAAGGCAAAACAAAGAATAATCAACATTACTGCTATTGTACTACCCATGCCGTAACGGTTACTTAAGTAAAGCATTTGGAAAAGCCAGGTATTTGGAACTTCAACAAGGTGCTGGTGGCTGTTTCCCATAAGAACATATACAAGGTCGAACGTTTTAAGGGAACCTGTAACCGCAAAAATAACACAAATCTTGATAATATTTTTGATGTATGGAATTACTATAAATCTATTTACCTGGCCCGGAGTTGCACCGTCAAGCATAGCGGCTTCTCTAAGCTCAAGAGGTACACCTTTAACACCTGCATACATCAAGAGCATATGATAACCTACATATTGCCACAAGGTTGGAGCAAAAACCGCACCAAGCGCAATTTTCTTATTTCCAAGCCAAAGAACATCTTTGACATCTCCGGTCCATTTCATAATCTGCTCTTCAATACCAATCTTTCTTAAAAATACATTTAAAAGACCATAGTCCGGGTTGTATATTTTAAGCCAGAGCTGACCGATTACAACAGTAGAAATCAAAACCGGTGCAAAATAAACAGAAAGAAAAAGTCTTTCTCCCTTAATACCTTTTCCCAAAGCCAAAGCAAAACCTAAGGAAATAGGTAACTGTATAAATACTGATAAAGCTGCAAGAAGCAGCGAATTTTTCAACGCTTCAAGGAAGTTTATATCCTTGCTTTTAAAAAGTTCTATATAATTTGAAAACCCAATAAAAGTTTTGTTTCCAAATCCCTTCCAATCAAAAAAACTGTAATATAGAGACATTATAATAGGAGCAATAAGGATTCCAATAAAAAGAATCAGAGCTGGAAGTAAAAATGCCGTAATATTTATTGGTTTTAAAAGATTCTCAGCTTTTTTATTCATAATAATTCCTTTGAAAAAAGGGACCTTTCCTATATATAAAATATGGGAAAGGTCCCCCCGTAAGTTAGTTAGAAAATTTTAAATTTCTAAACTATTTGATTTCGCTAGCAAGACCAGCGATGAATTCAGCACCATTTACTTCCTTACCGTAAACTTTAGCTACATAAGAAAGGTAAATCTGAGCGATATCAGCACTCATAGCTGTATCTCCGAAGAGAACCATCTGATCTGCACCTGCAACGATCTTCTGAACTTCGCGTGTCAAACCGTTTACAGAAGAAGTGTCATAGAATGGTGTCCAAGCTGGAAGACCACAACCATCAAGGTATCCATAGTGACAGATTTCTTTTCCGAGTTCGAAACAGAACTTAGCTGCAACAGCTGCGTTCTTGCTGTTCTTAGCAACAGCCAATGTGTCTGAAGGACCACCAATGAGCTGTCCGAGCTTAGCCTTTGAAGAATCGATTACTGGGAATTCAGCAACCTTTACTTTTGGGAAGAAGTCAGCGTTAGCAGCGAAGTCAGCACAGTTCCATGTACCGTTCATATAGAATGCATATTTTCCAGCCATGAAGTTAGCCTTAACTTCGTCGTTAGAAAGAGCCATACCGTTTGGATCGAAGTATCCGTTTGTAACCATAGCCTGGAATGTATCTACAGCGTTAGCTACGTCTTTGTTGTTCCAAGAAGCTCTTCCCATGAAGATATCATCAAGAGTCTTAGCACCACAGCTCTTTTCGATTACAGATTCAAGATATTCTGTAACACACCATGTTTCTTTTCCTGCACATCCGAAAGGAATGATTCCCTTTGCAATGAGCTTATCACAACAAGCGATGAAGTCATCGTATGTTCCAGGAACTTCTGTATAACCAACCTGCTTAAGGAGATCCATGTTAGCGAAAAGACCAACAATGTTCATTGTTAAAGGAACACCATAGTGCTTTCCGTTGAATGTTGTATTTCCAAGCATCTTTGCATCGAGTTCGCCTGAGAAGTTCTTGTATTCTTCATCGAGACAGTAAACGCGATCTGCATCTACGAAGTCACCAATGAATGCACATGACCATGTGAAGAAGATATCTGGCATTTCGTCAGCTGCAACTGCTGCCTTAATCTTTGTCTTGTAAGACTGATTTTCGAAAGCTTCCCATGTGAATTCAATTTCAGGATGAGCGGCTGTAACAACCTTTATAGCTTCTTCGTACGAATGGCGGTTAGAGTCAGATTCTGTAGCGATACACCACATTTCGAGCTTTGTCTTGCCACCAGCTTTGGCTGCATCTTTCTTTGTACAACCAGTAAGTAAAGGGAGAACCATAAGTCCTAATCCCAACACTTTAAGAATTTTTTTCATTTTTTTTATCCTCCTTATTATAAATAAAAAAAATATTCTTACGATCCTTTTGGATCAATTTTTTTAGCTTTTGTTCCGTCAAAGGTTTAAGCCTTCTTATGAACTAAGCGACTTGATTTATTTTTTGACCTGGCGGTCATAAATCCTAATTAATCTTTTTTACCATTTCCCAAGGGTAGTCAAGGGTAAGTTTATTACCTTTTAGCTCAAAAGGAACAATGGTATTATCAAACTGATCATTATAAATCAGAATCAGGGATGAATTTTCTTCATCTACAGAATAGTAGCCTGGAAAATAGCCATCCTCTAAAAAAGTTCCTTCAGCAGTAAACTCAAAAGACCATTTTCCTGATTTCCACCTACCGATCAGGCCATCATTATTGGCACTTGTGTAGATTGTGTGCTTGAAAAGAAGGATGTGTTTTTTATCATCATTCTTAAATTTTGCAAAAGCTAAATCTCCGGCTTTATTTTCCAGCCTGAGGATACCGTTTTCTTCGGTATAGGTAAAATTGTTACCATCTAACTTTGCTTTGCCAGCATTTTTAACTACCAGTGCAGGTTTTTTTGGTTCGTAACTGTAGGACCAATTTCCCTTGAAGGAAGATTCTGAGTTTTCTCCATTACAGGCTACAAGCAATACAAAAAGTAAAAGCATTGTACAGACAATAGCCGGCAATTTTTTTAAACTCATCAACTTTCCTCGCAAAAACTTCTTATTATATTTAATCGTACCACAAGGTTTAGTAAAAGTAAAGTTAAATTTTAACCAATTAATAGTAGTATAACGATTAACTAGGGGTTGATTTAACAACCCCTAGCGGATTTTTTAATAAAATTAGTACTCTGGTGGTAATTCACCGAGCTGATCAAAGCTGAATACCGGACCGTCTTTGCAGACAAACTTGTCACCGATATTACATCTTCCGCATTTTCCAATTCCACACTTCATTCTCATTTCCATTGTTGTGAAAACCTGCTCGTCCTTAAAGCCAAGCTTTTTGAGTGCGTCAAGGGAAAGGTGAATCAGAATCGGAGGTCCACACATGATTACTGTCATGCTAGGATCTGGATTGAGCTCTGTTACATAAGGTGGAACAAAGCCAACGTGACCATTCCAGCCGTCTTCTGCGCGGTCGATTGTAAGATCAATTGAGCAGTTTGGCTGCTTCATCCATACATTCTGCATTTCTTCAAGGCGAACTAAATCTGCCATTGAGCGTGAACCGTAGATTACCTGAATTTTTCCGTAATCGCTTCTGTGGTCCATCATGTAGTTTACTACAGAATGAACAGGAGCAATTCCAATACCTCCGGCAATTACAAGAATGTCCTTGCCTTTAAGCTTTGTATCAACAGGGAAACCGTTTCCGATTGGTCCGCGAAGACAAATCTGCTGACCAACTTCTGCATTGTGCAGCCAGTCTGTTACACAGCCGCACTTTTTGATGGAAAATTCCATGTGAGTTTCCAGAGTAGGAGAAGAGGTGATGGAAATCATTGATTCACCAACGCCAGGAACAATGAGCATTGCACACTGACCAGGGATATGTTCAAACAATTTCTTTCCGTCAAGTCCAACTACGCTGAAGGTTTTTACGTCAGGAGTTTCCTGCTTGATGTCTATAATTTTTCCGATGTAAGGGATAAATGATTCTTTTTCCATAAGCATTTTTATTTAGCTGTATGTCATTATCGGGCTTGACCCGATAATCTTTCTTTAAGGATAGATTGCCGTGTCGAGCACGGCAATGACAAAGGACTAAATATCATCCACCTCCTGTATCAATTTAATAACCTTAACAATGTTGATGTTTACAGGGCAACTTTCAAGACAGCGTCCGCAGCCTACACAACTGAACAAGCCTTCGTGAGCCATCGGGTAGTAAACAAGCTTGTGCATAAAGCGCTGGCGGCTTCTTTCCTTTTGTGTGTGGCGTGGGTTTTCTGCAGCCATCTGAGTAAAATCAGAGAACATACAAGAGTCCCAGCAGCGGATCTGACGGATACCATTTCCGGTATCAAAGTCGCGTACATCAAAACACATACAGGTAGGGCAGACGTAAGTACAAGTTCCGCAGCCTACACAAGCTTCGCTAACCTTATCCCAGATTTTTGAATTGAAAATCTTGAGCATCTGTTCAGGTTTAACTGCACCGAGCTTTGAAAGGTCAAGCTTTGCAAATGGAAGGGCATCGATCTTTGCCTTGATCTGCTTTTTGCATTCTTCAACTGTTTTGTCTGCACCGTCAGAAAGTTCTGCTTTTGCTGCGTCTAATACAGCCTTACCCTTGTCTGTGTTTGCCTTAAAGAAATAGCTTCCATCGGCATTCCAGCATGAAATGTCTCCTTCTGGCTGGGCGGCATCAATTCCGTAAGCACTGCAGAAGCATTCACGTGCAGGTTCGTTACAGGCAAGTGTAATTATAATTCCATGCTCGCGGCGGTTCTTGTAGTAAGAATCAACCGGGTTCATGTTAAGATAAACATTATCAAGTACCTTGAAAGATTTTGCATCACAGGCGCGAACACCAAATACAACAAAGTCTTCAAGTTCTTTTCTTGGGTCTTCTACAGAAACCTCTTTACCAACAAACTTGTAGCTGACCATGTGCTCGGTTTTTGGGAAAAAGAAGTCTTTTGCAGAGCGGATTGTCTTTAACTGTGTACTTAATTTGACATCTTCAGACCATTTCTTAAAATCAGCCTTTCCTTCAACGGTGTCGGCAGGAATGTAAAGGTCAAACTTAGCGGCAACAGCCTTAAAAAATCCGTTTATTTTATCAGAAGAAATTGACAGCATTATTCATTTCCTCCTTCCTCGCGGTCGCTGATAATAGTTGCTTCCGGATCCTCTTCCTTGAATGTAAGCATTGGAGGACGAGTTTCCAAATCACTACCAGCCTGATATGGTCCGTAGATTTCATTAATGTCTTTAATGAACTTGCGGTTGAGCAGGTGGAGTGGAATATTCTGAGGACAAACTCGTGAACATTCACCACAGTCTGTACAACGGCCGGCTACGTGCCATGCTCTTACAATGTGGAACAGGCTTTCTTCAAAAGAAGTTTCTGCAACCTTCTGTGAAGTATAAAGAGCGTTGTTGTCGAATACACACTTTTCGCAGGTACATGCAGGACAAACATTGCGGCAGGCATTACAGCGGATACATCGGCTGAACTGCTCCTGCCAGTAGTTATAGCGTTCTTCTGCAGTCATTGCTTCAAGCTTTACAACTTCTTCAAGGCGGGTTGATTCAACTTCGGCAACTTCGGCATCTACTCCAATGAGTTCGTCGCATGAAACAGGCTTTTTGTTCAGGCAGTTCAGACAAACTTCACCACCATCCAAAGTATCCTGGCAAGGAACTCCGATTGCATAAACATCATCACGGGTAATGCGGTTTTCTTTAAGAAGCTCTGTAAATGAATAAGTATCATTTGGCTTTAAGAAAACAAGCACTTTTTCCTGTGGGATAGGAGCTTCGGCAGCATTAGGATCGCGCTGCTTAGCCATTGTATTGTTCATACGTGTAGTAGATTTCTTAATTTCAATCTCGCGTGTGATTTTTACAAGATATTTAGAAAGATTTGCTGCACAGTATTTGTTGAATACAAAGCCCTTATCGAGTTCTTCGGCGCTTGCAAAAACAGCAGGAGTTACGTCTTCGTCAAAAAGACCCTTCTGCCATCCGACTACTTTCTGGACAGTTCCGTCTGCAAGCAGTTCTTTTGCACGTTTAATTAATTGTTCTTGCATCGTACATCCTCCAGTTTCTTGCATTCACCAAGTTCTGTTATCTGCTTTACAAAATCATTCATGATTCCGGCAAAGCGAACGCCTTCGGCAGCAGAACACCATTCAACTCTTGTGCGGCCTCTTTCGATACCCAAAAAGTCGAGCATACTAAAAAGCAGAGTCATACGGCGGCGTGCAAAGTAGTTACCTGTTGAATAGTGACAGTCGCCAGGGTGACATCCGCAAAGAATAACTCCGTCTGCTCCACGCTGGAATGCACGCAGAATAAAAAGCGGATTCAAGCGGCAGCTACACGGAATACGGATAATTTTTACGTTAGCAGGATATTCAAGGCGGTTGTTACCAGCCAGGTCTGCTCCTGCATAGGAACACCAGTTACAGCAGAATGCAACAATTTTTGGTTCCCAGGTTTTGTTTTCTACAGACATGCATCAACCTCCGCCAGGATTTGTTTATTACTGAAGCCAAGAAGATCCATAGCGCCAGAAGGACAGGCAACTGTACAAGCACCACAACCATGACACATAGCAGTATTAACCTGTGATACGTGACGTGTAATTGTAGTTCTGTTTGGACCGCGGAAATCCTTGTCGATATAAGAGATAGCTCCATAAGGACAAACCTTTTCGCACTGGCCGCAGCCGTTACACATATTTTCATTTGGATTTGCTGTACAAGCATTATTCTTAAGCTTATCTTTAACAAGCAAACAGATTGCCTTTGCAGCAGCTCCGGAAGACTGAGCTACAGTTTCCGGAATATCCTTTGGTCCCTGACAACATCCGGCAAGGAAAATACCGGCAGTAGGGCTTTCTACTGGACGAAGCTTTGCGTGTGCTTCTAAGAAGAAGTCGTTGTTGTCCATAGAAGTTGTAAGCATAGTTGCAAGAGGGCGGGCTGACTTGTCTGCTTCGATTGAAGCTGCAAGAACAACCATATCTGCCTTGATGTGAACCTGCTTGTTCAAAATCAAATCACTTCCCTGAACATCAAGAGTTCCGTCACTCAAAGGAGTTACCTTACCAACCATACCCTTAATGTAGTGAACTCCATACTGTTCAACAGCACGGCGGTAGAATTCATCAAAGTTCTTACCTGGGGTACGGACATCAATATAGAATACATAACAGTTTGTATCCGGATAATGGTCGCGGGTTAAGATTGCATGCTTTGCAGTGTACATACAGCAGACCTTAGAACAATATTCATGGCCCTTTGTTGCATCTGCAGAACAGCGTGAACCAACACACTGAACGAATACGATAGTCTTTGGTTCCTTTCCGTCGCTTGGGCGTTTAAGGTGACCGTTTGTAGGACCAGATGCGTTACAAAGTCTTTCAAACTCAAGAGACGAAACAACATCAGGACTCTGACTATATGCAAATTCATCAAACTTATTCAAATCAATAGGGTTATAACCGGTTGCTACGATGATTGCACCATAACCTTCTGTAATAACCTTATCTGTATCGTGGAAGTTGATAGCGCCTGTACCACATGCTTTTTCGCAGAAGCCGCAGACACCATCCTTTCCCTTTGCCAGAGCCTTCATGTGCAGACAATAATCAGCATCGATTGTTGCAACCTTAGGAACAGCCTGTGCAAAAGGAATGAAAATTGCCTTTTTAGTATCAAGGTTCATATTAAAGTCATTAGGAACCTTTTTGTTAGGACACTTTTCAATACATTCACCACAACCGGTACACTTAACTTCATCAACATAGCGTGCGTGACGCTTAATATCTACCTGGAAGTTTCCGATGTACCCCTTTACTCCAACAACCTCAGAGTATGAAAGAATCCTGATGTTAGGGTTCTGACTAACTTCTGTCATTTTTGGAGTTACGATACAAGAAGCACAGTCAAGAGTAGGGAATGTCTTATCGAGCATTGCCATCTTACCACCGACTGTAGGCTTTTTCTCTACGATATCAACAGGGAAGCCTGCATCTGCAATATCAAGTGCAGCTGTAATACCTGCAATACCACCACCAATTACGAGTGCTCTCTTTGTTACAGGAGTTTCGCCTTCGATAAGCGGGGTATCAAGGATTGTTTTTGCAATGGCAGCCTTACCAAGTGCAATAGCTTTTTCTGTTCCTTGTTCAACATCCTTACAAACCCAGGAAGTCTGTTCACGGATGTTTGCAATTTCTACTTTATAACCGTTAAGACCAGCTCTTTCTGCGCAGGCACGGAAGGTTTTTTCGTGCATACGTGGAGAACAAGAACAAAGTACAACACCTGTAAGCTTATTCTCTTTAATCTGGTCTTCAATCATCTTTTGACCGGCAGAAGAACACATGTAAGTGTAGTGGGTTGCATAAGCAACTCCAGGAACCTTTGCAAGCTCTTCTGTTACTTTTTCTACGTCAACTGTTCCGGCAATGTTAGTACCACAGTGACATATAAATACACCAATTCTTTCCATATCTTATGCCACCTCTTACTTTTTATATTTGCGGAATGCGCTGACAATAGCCTGCTGAGGGATATCGTCATCCAAGTGCTCCGGCACCTGAACAGGATCCAGATGATGAGGACCACGAGAGCCTTCAACAACCTGACGTACTGCGTCTATTAATTTTGCAGGTTCTACCTGACGTGGACAGCGTTCAAGACAGGCAAAACAGCTCAAGCATGCATAGATGGATTTAGACTGGAAAAGCTTTTCAATTTCTCCATTTTCTACCATCTGAACAAACTGATGCGGATGATATTCCATAGAATCATAGTTAGGGCAGGTGCCTGAACACTTACCGCAAACCATACATTTCTTTGGATTTACACCAGATTTTAAAAGGATTATTTCCTTGATTTGTTCTATTTCTTTAGCAAGCATTATTCAGCCTCCTTTAAGCCCAGAGCCTGTGCAAGCAGTTCTGTAAAGTAAATAATCTGAACCTTGCTTTCGCCCTTGTTTTTAAGAAGGTTGTAGCGGCAAAGAGGGCAGCTTGTTACCAGAAGGTCTGCACCCATATCATCAGCATTGCCAAGAATCTTAGCAGCACGTGTCTTTGGAATGTTTTCATCTTCGAACATTGTGTAAGCGCCGCAGCATTCATTACGCTGAGCATAAATTACAGGTGTTCCGCCGATAGCCTTTATAAAATCCTCAAGAATCTTTGGATTTTCAGGATCGTCAAGTCCAAGAACTTTTCCCGGACGAAGAAGAAGACAACCATAATAAGCACCGATTTTTTTACCGGTAAAAGGATTCTTTACAGCAGCCTTTACGTTGTCCCAGCCAACTACATCACGAAGAACTTCAAGGTAGTGAAGAACCTTTGTTTCGCCGTGATACTCAATCTCATCTTGTTTGAGGTAGTTATTCACCTTAAAGTCAACAAGCTCGTCTGTCTGTACATCGTTATTAACCTGTTTAATTACGTTGTAGCAGGCAGAACAAAGTGTTACCAATTCATGACCGGCTTTCTGTGCATCGGCAAGAGCACGAATAGACGAAAGCTTTGTAGCAAATTCGTCTTTGCCCATCGGATATTCTCCGCCGCAGCACTGCCATTCAGGAATTTCTTCAAGTGTGAATCCTAATGTTTCCGCAGATTTGCGCGCATAAACGTCAAGGTCAACGGCCTTGTTTTTAAGCGTACACCCCGGAAAATAAGAATATGTCATACTTGCTCCCATAAAATATATCTATATTATTCAATATTATTTTATTACCAAAATTAATTATTTAGGAAAAGCCATAGCCTCTGGCTTGAATACTTCATCAAACTTTTCAGCTGTGAGGAAACCAAGACCTACGCAGGCTTCTTTGAGAGAGATGTTTTCGTCAAAGGCCTTGTGGGCTGTCTTGGCTGCATTTTCGTAGCCGATGTATGGGTTCAAAGCTGTAACGAGCATCAATGAGTTGTAAAGGTTGTGATGCATCTTTTCTTTGTTTGCTTTGATTCCTACGGCGCAGTTCTTGTTGAAGCTCAACATTGCTTCTGCAAGGAGGCGGGCGCTCTGGATAAAGTTGTAAGCGATTACAGGCATGAATACATTTAATTCAAAGTTACCCTGGCTTGCTGCAAAACCAATTGCTGCATCGTTACCCATTACCTGAACTGCAACCATTGTTACGGCTTCGCACTGTGTTGGGTTTACCTTTCCAGGCATGATTGAAGAACCTGGTTCGTTTTCCGGAATATGGATTTCGCCAAGACCATCGCGTGGGCCAGAAGCCAACCAGCGTACATCGTTAGCAATTTTCATCATGTCAGCTGCAAGAGCCTTGATTGCTCCGTGGGCATAAACAAGTTCATCCTTACTTGTAAGTGCGTGGAACTTATTTGCTGCAGTTACAAACTTCTTTCCTGTAAGTTCAGAAACGCATTCTGCAACTTTTTTGTCAAAGCCTTTTGGTGCGTTCAAGCCTGTTCCAACTGCAGTACCACCAAGGGCAAGCTGCTTAAGGAATGGAAGTGAAGCCTGGAGCATTTTTTTGTCCTGCTCAAGAGAAGTTCTCCAGCCGCTGATTTCCTGTCCGAAAGAAATAGGTACAGCATCCTGAAGGTGAGTACGTCCGCTCTTTACAAGCTTCATATTTTCTTTTTCGAGCTTTTTGAAAGTAGCAACCAATGTGTCGATTGCAGGAAATAATTTATCTTCGATAGCAAATACTGCAGAAATGTGAAGGGCAGTAGGGAAGGTGTCGTTGCTTGACTGACTCATGTTGATGTCGTCGTTAGGGTGACAGAGCTTTTTACCTGCAATTTCATTTGCGCGGTTTGCAATAACTTCGTTTGCATTCATGTTGCTCTGTGTACCGGAACCAGTCTGCCATACTACAAGAGGGAAATGATCATTGAGCTTTCCGGCAATAACTTCGTCGCAGGCCTTTTTGATTGCGCTGAGCTTTTCTTTAGTCATCTTTTGTGGCTTGAGCGCGTTGTTTGCCATTGCAGCTGCCTTTTTAAGGTAACCGAAAGCCTTTGTAATTTCGCGAGGCATTGTTTCAATACCAACACCAATTTCAAAATTTTCGTGGCTGCGTTCTGTTTGAGCTCCCCAGTATTTATCTGCAGGAACCTTTACTTCACCCATTGAGTCATGTTCGATCTTGTATTCCATTTTTAACACCTATGTCATTGTCGGGCTTGACCCGACAATCTATTTTAGAATTTAATCTGCTTGATAACGTCTTTGAGACAATCTGCACTGTGGCGGAGAGATGCAACTTCTGTATCCAAAAGTGGAGTAACTACACGGCCTGTAATTCCTTTGCGTCCGATTACTGCAGGAATAGAAAGACATACATCGCTGATTCCATATTCACCTGTGAGCATTGTAGAAACTGTAAGCACAGAGTCTGTTGTATAATTCAAGGCTTCACAAAGGTGTGCAGTTGTAATACCAATTGCATAGTTTGTACAGTTCTTTGCAGCAATAATAATACCACCAGATTTTCTGATGTATTCTTCTACATCATCCTTGTTGAGCTCTGGAGCTTTGATTCCTTCAAGTGCAGCGGCATATTTTTCTACAGGTACAGAACCAATGTTTGCCAGAGACCAAGGAACAAATGAAGAATCTCCGTGTTCACCAAATACATAACCGTGAACATTTTCCTGTGCAACTTTGTAAGTTTCTGCAATACGTGCACGGAAACGTGCTGTGTCGAGCATTGTACCGGTACCAAAAATATGATTTGCAGGAATGCCCGAAGTTTTAATAAATTGATATGTAAGAATATCAACAGGGTTTGCAACGATTACATAAAGTGCGTTTGGAGCAACTTTTGTGATTTCTGGAATGATTGTTTTTGTGATATCAACATTTGTCTGTGCAAGGTCAAGACGAGACTGTCCAGGTTTTCTTGCAACACCAGAAGTAACAACAACGATGTCAGAATCCTTTGCATCGGCATAATCACCATCATGAATTGAAACAGGTCCAACAAATGGGGTTCCCTGTCTGATATCCATAGCTTCGCCCATAGCTCTGTCTTTAGCAATATCGATCATTACGATTTCTGAAGCTAACTGTTTGATTGTTAATGCAAAAGCGATTGTTGAACCAACCTGACCTGCACCAATAATAGTGATTTTATTTGACATTATAATCTCCTGCTTTCCAAAAAAAATAGTTCAATATATTATAGTGAATAAATTATGAATATTCTATAGTAAATTGATAGAAAAATAATCAATCTATTGACATTTTTTTATAACTTAGATATATTAAATACATCTTTGCGGATGTCATATAACGGCTTATTATCTCAGCCTTCCAAGCTGATGACGAGGGTTCGACTCCCTTCATCCGCTCTATCAAAGCTCATCTTAATGATGAGCTTTTTTTATGTCTAAATCTATATGTTATATGGATTTAGGTGGTTTTGTGGGCTTTTACAAGACGGATATTGAA
>JAFZLJ010000093.1 GCA_017551545.1 Treponema sp.
CGCTTAACTTAATCATACAAAGACGCTTTGCGCTTTGTAAACCTTGTTCGAACGGACAGCTGTGCTGCCGGTCAACATTTTTAATAAAGGAATTATGTGTAACGCATATCTTATACTTGCAGATGGAACAATTTACGAAGGCCGCTCAATAGGTGCCACAGGCTCCACTTTAGGCGAAACTGTCTTTACAACAGGAATGACAGGCTACCTTGAAACACTTACCGACCCAAGTTATTACGGTCAAATTGTTACTCAAACCTTCCCTCTCATTGGAAACTATGGCGTAATAAATGAAGATTTTGAAAGTAAGCAGTCGTGGGTTCGAGGCTACATTGTCCGTGAGCTTTGCGATCTTCCTTCAAACTTCCGTTGCCAGAACAATCTTAATACTTTTCTAAAAACCCAGGGAATAATTGGAATCTGTGGAATAGACACTCGTGCCCTTACAAAGCGTCTTCGTGAAAGCGGCGTTATGAACGGCATGATTTTGAGCGGTAAAGAAGTAGAAAAACTCGAAAAAGACAAAACTGGCCTGCTCCAGAAAATCCGTGATTATAAAATTGAACACGCTGTAGAAAAAGTTAGTAAGAAAGAAGGGAACCCTTCGACAGGCTCAGGGACCGCGGACATTTTTAATGTCATCCTCTGGGATTTTGGCGCAAAAGCAAATATTCAGCGTGAACTTGAAAAACGCGGTTGCAAGGTTACAGTAGTTCCATATAACACTACGGCAGAAGAGATTCTAAAAATGAAGCCGGACGGCATAATGCTTAGTAATGGCCCAGGAGACCCTGCAGAAAACGTGGAAATAATTACAGAAATCAAAAAAATTTGCGAAACAGGCACTCTTCCGGTATTCGGAATCTGCCTTGGACACCAGATGTTAGCCCTTGCACGCGGCTGCAAAACTTCAAAACTCAAATACGGTCACCGTGGTGGAAACCATCCTTGTAAAGATACTCAAACAGGTCGTGTCTACATTACAAGCCAGAACCACGGCTATGCTGTAGAAAGTACTTCGCTTCCGGAATATGCAAAAATGAGTTTTGTAAATGTAAACGACGAAACAGTAGAAGGAATTACATACACAGATATTCCGGCATTCAGCGTTCAGTTTCACCCGGAAGCCTGTGGCGGCCCCCACGATACAAACTTCTTGTTCGACCGCTTTTTGAAGATGATGGAGGAAAATCATGCCGCTAAATAAATCCATCCACAAAGTAATGATTATCGGTTCAGGACCAATTGTAATAGGACAGGCCGCAGAATTTGACTACGCAGGAAACCAGGCATGCAAGGCATTGAAGCAGCTTGGACTTGAAGTTTGTCTTGTAAACTCAAACCCTGCAACACTCATGACAGACCATTCAATGGCAGATGAAATTTACCTTGAACCTCTTACACTCACAACTTTGCAGCGCATCATAGAAAAAGAAAAACCGGATTCCCTTCTTTCAACCTTAGGCGGACAAACCGGACTTACTTTAAGCATGGAGCTTGCAAAATCCGGATTTTTAAAATCACATAATGTACAGCTGCTTGGTGCAAGACCGGAAACAATAGATAAAGCAGAAGACCGCCAGATGTTTAAAGATACAATGGAATCAATCGGCGAACCTTGCATTCCTTCAAAGGTTGTTACAACTTACGAAGATGCAGCAGCTTTTGTTCATAACGAAATTGGTTTTCCTGCAATTATCCGCCCGGCATTTACTCTTGGCGGAACAGGTGGTGGTATTGTAAACAACGACCGCGAGCTTGATGAAATTGCACACAATGGACTTCACCGCTCCCCTATTCATCAGATTCTTGTAGAAAAATGTATTTCGGGCTGGAAAGAAGTTGAATTCGAAGTTATGCGCGACTCAACCGGTAACGTAATTACAGTATGTTCAATGGAAAACTTTGATCCTGTTGGTGTTCATACCGGAGACTCAATTGTAATTGCTCCAACAGTTACTCTTGCAGACAAGGAATATCAGATGCTTCGTTCTGCAGCACTCAATATCATAAGTGCGCTCGAAATTGAAGGCGGCTGTAACTGTCAGTTTGCATTGAACCCCGACAGTTTTGAATATGCGGTAATTGAAGTAAACCCAAGAGTTTCGCGTTCGTCGGCATTGGCTTCTAAGGCAACCGGATACCCTATTGCAAAAGTTGCAGCTTTGATTGCAGTAGGCTTTACGCTCGATGAAATTCCAAACTTTGTAACAAAGAAAACAAAGGCCTGCTTTGAACCAGTGCTCGATTATGTTGTTGTAAAAATGCCTAAATTCCCGTTCGACAAATTTGTTTATGCAGCACGCAAGCTTGGTACACAAATGAAAGCAACAGGCGAAGTTATGGCAATCGGGCAGAATTTTGAAGAAGCAATATTAAAGGCTGCACGCGGGCTTGAAGTTGGTGTAAAAGATTTGAATCTTCCGGCTTTTGTAAAAGAAGGCGATGAAAAAATCCGTGATAGAGTAAGCAAATGTACAGATCAGCGTATTTTTGCAATTTATCAGGCTTTGAAGCGTAAGCTTATGAGCGTGGAAGAGATTCATGATATTACTAAGATTGATGAGTGGTTTTTGTGGAAACTGGAAAACATTGCTTCCAAGGAACTTCTTTTTCCACCACGCTCATTCAAAATGGTTGATACTTGTGCCGGTGAGTTTGATGCAGAAACACCTTATTTCTACTCAACAACCAGCGGCGACAATGAAGCAGAAATGTTTTTGAAGGAAAATATAGATTAATATAGGAGGAAAAGAAACTGTTATTTTTTTGAAATAGGAAGATTCTAAAAAATTGCTCCAAGTATTCGCAATTTTTCTTAACGAATCTCCTATTGACCGCATGAACGATTGCAGGTAGAAACCTAAAATTGCTTCACAGCGGTTCAGCAATTTTTTAACGGTTTCTGCTATAAGAGTATGTGTGGTTTTGTAGGAGCATTTGATTTAAACAGCGGTAGTCAGCCAATTGCAGAGGGCTTGAAGGAAGAGCTTCGTGCTCAGGTTCTTGAAATGAGCAAGAGAATCAGACACCGTGGTCCGGACTGGAGCGGTGTTTATACAGGCAATAATGCAATTTTGAGCCATGAGCGTCTTTCTATTGTTGACCCTCTTAGCGGAAAGCAGCCGCTTGTTAGTGATGATGAAAAAATCATTCTTGCTGCAAACGGTGAAATATATAATCACAAAGATATCCGCAGCCAGTTTGACGGCACTTATAAATTCCGCACCGGAAGTGACTGTGAGGTTATAATTCCTCTTTATAAAAAATACCGCCAGTCTGGTGATTTTACAAAAATGATAGAAGAACTTTCTGGTATTTTTGCATTTGCACTTTACGACAGCGAGAATGACGTTTACCTTATTGCACGTGATGAAATTGGTGTAATCCCTTTGTATCAGGGCTGGGACAAAGCCGGCCGCTATTATGTTGCAAGCGAGCTTAAAGCACTTGAAGGCGATTGCCAGACTATTGAAGAGTTCCCGAATGGACACTATTTTTATTCAAAGGATGAAAAACCAACCCGCTGGTACAAGCGTGAATGGGAAACATACGATGCCGTTAAGAATGCACCAAAAGCAACAGACGAAAAGGGCGAAGTTATTAACCCTAGCGTAATCGAAAAAGTTCGAAACGGACTTGAAGCTGCAGTTAAAGCTCAGTTGATGTCAGACGTTCCATACGGTGTTCTTTTAAGCGGTGGTCTTGACTCATCAATCATTGCTGCTGTTACTCAAAAATACAGCAAAAAACGTGTAGAAACAGACAGCAAGGAAGCAGCCTGGTGGCCGCAGCTTCACAGTTTTGCAGTTGGTCTTGAAGGTTCTCCTGATCTTGTAGCTGCAAAAAAAGCCGCAGATTATATTGGAACAGTTCATCATGAAGTTCACTTTACAATCCAGGAGGCTTTGGATGCTCTGCCGGATGTAATTTATCATATTGAAACTTATGACATCACAACTGTTCGTGCCTCTACCCCAATGTACCTGCTTGCCCGTGTAATCAAATCAATGGGAATTAAAATGGTACTTTCCGGCGAAGGAAGTGATGAGCTTTTTGGCGGATACCTTTACTTCCACAAAGCTCCAAACGCTCAGGAATTCCACGAAGAGCTTGTTCGCAAAATGAGTAAGCTTCATCTTTACGATTGTCTGCGCGCAAACAAATCTCTCATGGCATGGGGTGTTGAAGGTCGTGTTCCGTTCCTTGACAAAGATTTTATTGATATTGCAATGGGACTTAACCCAAGCGATAAAATGAATATTAAGTTGGACGGCCCTTCGACAAGCTCAGGGACCCCTCGTCAGCGTATGGAAAAATGGATTCTTCGTAAGGCATTTGAAGACCTTCTTCCTGAAAGTATTGCATGGCGCCAGAAGGAACAGTTCAGCGACGGCGTAGGCTACAACTGGATTGATACTCTTAAAAAGATGACAGAAGAAAAAGTAAGCGATGCAGAATTTGCACGACGCGAAAACCGATTTCCTGTAAATCCTCCAAAAACAAAAGAGGAATACTACTACCGCGAAATCTACAGCCGCCTCTTCCCAAGCGACAGCGCAGCCCGCTGTGTTCCACACGAAGCCGGAGTTGCCTGCAGTACTGCAAAAGCACTTGAATGGGATGAAGCCTGGAAAAAAATGGACGAGCCAAGTGGCCGTGCAATTGCAGGAGTGCATGATAATGCCTACTGATAAAGAGTCTAACAAAAACATCGTTGTTCTCGGTTCGGGACCTATCCGTATTGGTCAAGGTATTGAGTTTGACTACGCCTCTGTTCAGTGTGTACAGTCGCTCAAAAAACTTGGCTACAATGTTGCAATCATAAACAACAACCCCGAAACTGTAAGTACAGACTTTGATACTGCCGACAGACTTTATTTTGAACCGCTCACCCCTGTCGATGTAATGAATGTTCTTGAAGTAGAAAAACCTCTTGGCGTTGTTGTTGCATTTGGCGGCGGAACTGCAATCAAGCTTGCAAAATATCTTGACAGCCAGGGAGTACGCATTTTAGGAACAAGTGCCGATGCAATTGACCTTGCAGAAGACCGCGAACGTTTTGAAGAGCTTTGCGACCGTCTTAATATCAAGCGTCCAAAAGGTCTTACAGTTTTTACAGAAGCCGAAGCCCTGGAAGCCGCTGCCAGAATCACCTACCCTGTTTTAATGCGACCAAGTTATGTACTTGGCGGTCAGAACATGATTATTGCCCGCAACAACGCAGACGTAAAAGAATACATGAAAATCATTCTGCGCGGTGGAATTGAAAATCCTGTTTTGATTGACAAATACATGGAAGGAAAAGAACTTGAAGTTGACTGTATCTGCGACGGCGAAGAGGTTTTAATTCCAGGAATTATGGAACACGTTGAACGAACAGGTATTCATTCAGGCGACTCAATTGCCGTATACCCTGGAACTTTTACACCCGAAATTGAACAGAAAATTATCCGTCAGTCTACAGATCTTGCGCTTGCACTTGGAACAAAAGGACTTACAAATATTCAGTATCTTATTTACGACGATGGTACCGGCCCGGATCTTTATATTATAGAAGCAAACCCTCGTTCAAGCCGAACAGTTCCGTACCTTAGTAAAGTAAGCGGTGTTCCAATGATTGAACTCGCAACACGAGCTATGCTTGGTGAAAAAATCCGCGACATGGGCTATGGCACAGGCCTTTATCGTAAACCGAATTATTTTGCTGTAAAAGTTCCTGTTTTCAGTTTTGAAAAATTAATGGATGTTGATACACACCTTGGACCTGAAATGAAATCAACAGGTGAAGTTCTTGGAATTGCAGCAACCCGCGAAGAAGCAATTTTTAAAGGAATGGCTGCTGCAGGATGGAAATTCCATAAAACCGGCGGAGTTCTTTTTTCGGTACGAGAATCTGATTTACCTGAACTTCCGGAACTCGCCCGTAAATTCTATAATCTTGGTTTCCAGCTTTATGCAACTTCCGGTAACGCAACTACAATTGAACGAAGCGGAATGCCTGTAACTCATGTTGCAAAGGTTCACGAAGATTACAACGACAACGTAATGACATTGCTCGAAAGCGATAAGGTTGTATATGTAATTTCAACTTCTGCAAAAGGCCGCGACCCGGTAGCCGAAAGTGTAAAGCTTCGTCGTCTGGCTGTAGAGCGCGACATTGATTGTCTTACTGCAATTGATACAGCAAATGTACTGGCTGATTGTCTTGCAAGTCCGTACAGTCTTGAAAATGCAAGTCTTGTTGATATAAATCATATATTAATGTAAAAAAAGGGAGGATATTTTTATGGCAAAATTTATTTTTGTAACAGGTGGTGTTGTTAGTGGACTTGGTAAAGGAATTACCGCTGCTTCACTCGGACGTCTTCTAAAATGCAGGGGACTCAAAATTGCCAGTCAGAAGCTTGACCCATACATGAACGTCGATCCTGGTACCATGAGTCCTTTCCAGCACGGTGAAGTTTTTGTAACAGATGATGGAGCCGAAACAGACCTTGATCTTGGTCACTACGAACGATTCATTGATGAAAATCTTACAAAATATTCAAACATGACAAGCGGTCGTGTTTACTGGAATGTTTTGAACAAAGAGCGTCAGGGAGAATATCTTGGCCAGACTGTTCAGATTATTCCTCATGTTACAAATGAAATAAAAGATTTTGTCCTTAAAAATGCCGAAGTTTCCGGTGCCGATGTAAGCATTGTAGAAGTTGGTGGAACAATCGGTGATATTGAAAGTCAGCCGTTCCTTGAAGCAATCCGTCAGCTTGCCCTTGAAGTTGGTCGCCGAAACTGTCTTTTTATTCACGTTTGTCTTGTTCCATATATCAGTGGTTCCGATGAATATAAATCTAAACCAACCCAGCACTCTGTAAAGGAGCTCATGGCTGTTGGAATCCATCCGGATATTATTGTTGCCCGCTGCGACAAGGATATTCCAGAAGATATCCGTAAAAAGATTTCGCTTTTCTGTAACGTTGGCGAAGACTGTGTAATCAACAACACAACCTGTAAAAGTCTTTACGAAGTTCCTCTCATGCTTCATGCCCAGAACATGGATGATGTTGTATGCCGCGACCTTGGTCTTGAAACACGCGCCGATAATCAGCTTCTTGCAGACTGGTCAAAAATGGTTGAAACAATTCATGCACGACAGGGAGAGATTCAGATTGCGCTTGTTGGAAAATATGTAAAACTCCATGATTCATATTTGAGTATTATTGAGTCGCTCAATCACGCGTCATTTGTCGTTGGCAAGAATGTCAAAATAAAATGGGTAGATTCCGACAGCGTTACCGATGAAACTGCACAGGAGATTTTTGCAGACTGCGCAGGAATTATTCTTCCAGGAGGTTTTGGTCATCGCGGAGTTGAAGGAATGATTTCTGCCTGCCGTTATGCCAGAACTCACAAGGTTCCATATTTTGGAATTTGTCTTGGTATGCAGATTGCAGTAATTGAATTTGCAAGAACCGTTCTTGGTTATGCCGATGCCAACAGCCGTGAGTTTGATGAAATGTGCGAGCATCCTGTAATTGACTTGATGAAAGATCAGGAAGGTGTTATTAAAGGCGGAACAATGAGGCTTGGAAGTTATCCATGCAAGGTTGCAGCTGGAACCATATTAGCAAAAGCTTATGCGGTCCCTGAGCCTGTCGAAGGGCCGCAAATCATTGAAGAACGCCACCGCCACCGCTACGAGTTCAACAACGACTACCGCGACCAGATGAAAGAAGCAGGTCTTGTAATAAGCGGCACTTCGCCGGACGGAACTCTTGTTGAAGCAGTTGAAGTTGAAGATCATTTCCATGTTGGCGTTCAGTTCCATCCTGAATTCAAGAGCCGCCCTAATAATGCAGGTCCGCTTTTTGTTGAGTTCTTGAAGGCATGTTTGTAATTTTTTATAATAGAGAATCGAGGTAATAACATGTACACAGTAAATGATGTTTTGGAGTATGTTCAGGAAGAAGATGTAAAATTTGTTCGTCTTGCGTTCTTTGATTTGCGCGGCGTTCAAAAAAATATTTCGATTATGGCAGGTCAGCTCGAAAGCGCTTTTAAAAACGGCGTGAGTTTTGACGCTTCTGCAATTTATGGATTTGAAACTCCAGAAAAATCTGACCTGTTTCTGCACCCGGATCCTACAACTGTAGCAATTCTTCCGTGGAGACCTAATACAGGAAAAGTTGTACGAATGTTCTGTACAATTTCTCATCCGGATGGAACTCCATACAAAAAAGACTGTCGTACCCTGCTTGCAAATGCTGTAAAAAAAGCACGCGAAGATTTTGGAATGGAATTCCGCTTTGGTACCGAGATTGAATTTTACCTCTTCAAGCTCGATGAAAAAGGCGAACCAACAAAAATTCCTTTTGATAACGCAAGCTACATGGATATTGCTCCAGAAGATAAAGGCGAAAACATCCGCCGCGAAATCTGTTTTACTTTGGAACAGATGGGCATTCAGCCTGAAGCAAGCCACCACGAAGAAGGCCCGGGCCAGAATGAAATTGACTTCCACTACTCCGATGCTCTTTCTGCTGCCGACAACGCCGAAACATTTAAATGGATTGTACGAACCCGCGCTTCAAGTGCAGGTCTTTTTGCAGACTTTTCACCAAAGCCAATTTCTGATCAGGCAGGAAGCGGCTTCCATATTAATATTTCTATTTCAGATGCTTCAAAAAAACGCAATATGCTTGCAGGCATCTTAAAGCATGCAGAAGAACTTACCTATTACATGAACTGCACAGAAGAATCATACGACCGCCTTGGTTCCTGCAAAGCTCCAAAATATATTGCCTGGGGCCGCGAAAACCGTTCAACTTTTATTCGTGTTCCGGCAATTACAAACGACGATGCAAGCCGTATAGAAATCCGCACTCCAGACAGCGAATGTAATCCATATATAGTTTTCACACTTTTAATTTATGCAGCCCTTGATGGAATTAAAAATAATCTGGAACCGCCGGAAGATGTAAAGGAAAATCTTTTTACAGAAGGGTCCCCAAGCTTGTCGAAAGGCATCCGTACTCTTCCTGATACTCTTGATTCAGCACGCGAAATTGCACAAAAAAGCTCATTCATAAAGGAAGCCCTTGGATTCTAAAAAATGACAGAAGACTCTCACAGCGTTTTAGTTGTTACAAAAGATTCAAAGCTTTCTCAAAACATAAGCGCCATGCTCATACCTCCGCTTTTTGAAACAGACGTATTGAGTGATTTTAACGAAGCCCGACGCCGTGTTTCAGAGCGCACCTACAACATTATTCTTGTAGATTATGCCGAAGGTGAAGGCTCCGACTTTGCAACCGATGCTTCTGAAGGTCTCAGCACGATCCTGCTTTTGACACCGCCTTCTCTTTTTGAAGAAGTAAGCTATCGTGTAGAAGGCTATGGAATTATTGCAATTACAAATCCGTTTGACCAGTTTTATTTTTATAACATGATAAAAGCAGCAATTGCCGTTCAGTATAAGGTCCAGGTACTTTCGAGCCAGACAACAAAACTAAAAGTAAAAATGGAAGAAATCAAACAGGTAAACCGCGCCAAAATGCTTTTAATGCAGAACATGAGCATGACCGAACCCGAAGCCCACCGCTACATTGAAAAAGAAGCTATGGACTCAGGCCTCAAAAAAACCGCTGTCGCAGAAACAATTATCAGAACTTATGGATAGGAGTATTGTTTATTGATAAGATATTATTTTTCAAAAGTTTTTTTGATAAGTTTAATTATTTCCATTCTACCTTCAATTTTATTTGGATATGGTAATTTTCCTAAAATCCTTTTACAACTTTGTATTATAACACCAACCTTTGGATTTATTATTTCTACGATTATCATAAAAATTTCATTCAGGAAAATAAAATATCTATCTTATAATTGTAATATACGGTATCGTAATTTGATTTTATATTCTTTCATTTTTATGGTATTATTTTATTCACTAGTTTTTATCGCCACTTGTTTATTAAAGAAATATGTTTGAATCCTTTAAAATAGAAAATCTTAGTTTTAAATATTCCTGCAATTCTCCAATTCTACAAAACATTTTTCTTAGTGCAAAAGAATCTGAAATCATTGAAATTTTAGGAAGAAACGGAACTGGAAAATCTACATTATTCAACGCATTAACAATTTCCAGCGACTTTACAGGCTCAACTTTTTTAAATGATATTTATATTCCGCAGAAAAAATTAATAAAACAAATATCCTACTTACCACAAAATTCTTTTTTACCAAAAGAAACAACAGTCAAATCTGCTGTAAAAATGTTTCCACTTTCAAAAGATAAGAAAAATGAAATTTTGCAAGATAACAGGATTTCTTCAATATCAAATCAAAAAATTGCATCACTTTCTGGCGGTGAAAAAAGATATCTTGAATTCTTAGTAATTAACAATTGTCCAAAACCCATAAAATTTTTAGATGAACCATTTAGTGAAGTGGAACCGATTTTTGAACAAAAAATCTGTGAGCAAATTACCAGTAACAAAAAAGGAAATCTTTATATAATAACCGATCACAAATTGTCTGTAATGAAAGATCTTTGCACAAGATTTTATCTTTTAATAAATGGCTCTTTAATAGAAATCACCGACAAAAATGAAATTGTAAAATACGGTTATGCTTACGATATTTAACAATATACTAGCTTATATAGTTTACATTCAATGAACTTCACTTACATCAAAAATTCTTCGGCAAGTTCTTGAATTTGGCGGGTATTCAATGGATGATCGCTTGTTTCCATTGTTGTAATCAGGTTTTTACCCGGGAAGATTTTGTTGTGGGCAAAAAGTTGTAATTTACTTACAGTCTGGATGGCGTAATCTTTGTCATCCATGCGGCCGAAGTGTTCCCATAAAAACTCTTTGCGGGTTCGGCGATTCAGGCAGAGAAAATCCGGGTGGAAGGTAGTTTTTGTACCGTTTTCTCTAAGAAGTTTAATTGGAAACTCATAATGGTATGGAATATTCATTCTGTTCAGTGTATCGGCAATGAGGATTTCTGATTTTGAACGGACTACCTCGCCTTTTGCGGTCAGGTGGTTTTGATTTTTTGGCATGAAATCTTTTTTGTACTTGAGTGCCTGCCAGTGGGCTGCAAACTCTTCATCTGAAAGACGAACAGGTTTTACAAGTATCTGTCTGCTTTTGTGAATTTTCTGGAATATTTTTTCAACGAGAGAATTATTCTTGAATAAAAGGCTGTAAGCTCTTAAAAAGCCAGTAAGTATTTTAGATTCATTTTTTGCAGAAGCTATAACCTTTTTGTCGTAGTCTTTTTGTGCAAGCTGCATTGCAAAATCTTTTTTAGCCGCCGGAATGTAAATACCTGTATGGTCAGCTGGCTTTATTCTGTGATAATACTGTACAGAATTATTACTATGTGTAACTCTAAGAGTTCCATCTGGAGTTTTCTGGAGGGTTCGCATTTTAAGTGCAATCAATGCATTAATTTCTGCCAGACGTTTTCGAGCTTGCTGCTCAATTTCGTCTGCATTAACCGCGAGACATTCATTTGTCTTAAAATTTGTAAAAGACATATAATAAAGTTAAGAAAAGAATTATGAAAAGTCAAGAAAATAATGTCCAGATTGGCGCATTTTAGCCATAAATTACGGCTATTTTTGTATGTTTGAATATAATTAGCCGTATTTTTCAACTAAATATATACTTTTATTTATAAATAAAAGCTATTTTTTAGGTTTTTCAAGTCTTTTTACGGCAATACTCATATTAATCTGACAATTTGAATTACATTTTATTTACTATTTACGGCTAATTTTTCATTTTTTACCTTGTTTTAGCCGTATTTATACCGGATATTCGCCGTTAAAGCAGCCTTTGCAAAATGCATCTGCACCTAAAGCCTCAATCATTCCTTCAAGCGAAATAAAAGCAAGGGAATCTGCACCAATTTCGGCACGGATTGCTTCAAGCTCATGGGAACTTGAAATGAGTTCTGCTTTACTTGGAGTATCAATTCCTAAATGGCACGGAAACTTTACAGGCGGTGACGAAACTCTAAAATGAACTTCACGAGCACCAGCCCTTCGCAGAATCTGAACAAGACGACGACTTGTTGTTCCACGCACAATTGAATCATCAATTACAATTACGCGTTTTCCTTCAAGGTCGCTTTTAATAGCATTGAGTTTTACAAAAACCATTGCTTCACGTTCTTCCTGAGTTGGTGCAATAAAGGTTCGCCCTATATATTTATTTTTAATGATTCCCATTCCATAAGGCACACCGCTGGCTCTTGCATAACCAAGGGCTGCTCCAATTCCGCTATCCGGAACACCAATAACAACATCGGCATCTACAGCAGCTTCGCGGGCAAGCACTTCTCCCATTTTATAACGTGCTTCCTGTACAGAAATACAATCTATTACAGAATCAGGGCGTGCAAAATAAACATATTCAAAAATGCAGGTTCGTTTTTTGTCCTGCGTGTATTTTATAGAACGAATTCCGTCCCTGTTTATAATCACCATTTCGCCAGGTTCAACATCACGAATAAACTGACCGTTTACCGCATCAATTGCACAAGATTCCGAAGCAAGAATGTAAGAATCCTGTGGTCCCTCTATAGTTCCAAGACACAACGGCCTGATTCCATTAGGATCCCTTACTCCTATCAAAAGTTTTTCAGTCATTATTGTTAAAGCAAACGAACCCTTTATCTGAAGTACTGTCTGCTTTACGGCTTCTATAAATCTTCGCTGAGTTTCTGCTTCGTTTGAAGTTGAATTATCTGTAGTTCCAAGATGACCGCCGTTTTCAATATATTTTCTTACAATAAGTTTTAAGATAACTTCACTGTCGCTGGTGCTCGAAAAAGTACTTCCGTAATCTTCAAGCATTTCGCGCATTTTTGTATGGTTCACAAGCTGACCATTATGTGCAAGTGCAATAGAACCATTCTTAAATGAATTCATAAAAGGCTGTGCATTTTCAATAGTGCGTCCACCTGCAGTTGCATAACGGACATGACCTACTGCAATGTTTCCGTCAAGCTTTTCAAAATGATTCTGTTCAAAAGCATCACTCACAAGTCCGGTACTTTTATGAAGTTTGATTTTTGTTCCGTCACTTACAGCAATACCGGCACTTTCCTGGCCACGATGCTGTAAGCTTGTCAATGCAAAATACGAAAGACGAGCCGCATTGTCAGCTCCAAAAATTCCTACAACTCCGCACTCGTCGTGAAATTTATCTTCACACATTTTATTGAGCCTCGCCCATCAGATAATCATCAATCTCTTTTGCACATTCACGGCCTTCGGCAATTGCCCACACAACCAGCGACTGACCACGATGCATATCACCTGCCGTAAAGATTTTTGGATTGTTTGTTTCTTGAACAGTTCCACGTGGTCCCAGCTCAACACCAAATGCATTTGCAGTATATTCTTCGCAGCCGACAAAACCGGCAGCAACAAGAAGAAGATCACAAGGAAGAGTCTTTTCTGTACCGGCGCGTTCAACAAGCTGGCGTTTTCCGTCGATTGTCTGGAATTCAACTTCTATTGTTTTAACTGCAGTAATGTGACCGTTTTCACTAATAACTTCCTTTACAGTTGTTTCATAAATACGAGGATCGTGTCCAAATTTTGCAATAGATTCTTCGGCACCGTAATCAACCTTTAAGGTTTTAGGCCACTCAGGCCATGGATTATCTTTAGCGCGTTCAACAGGAGGGCAAGGCATCATTTCTATCTGGGTAACACTTGCAGCACCAAGACGAATTGAACTTCCGCAGCAGTCGTTTCCTGTATCCCCTCCTCCAACTATAATTACATTCTTTCCTTCAACTTCAATTCCATAACGCTCACTAAGCATTTGTGCAATCTGACCATTTGTAGGCTGCATGCTTATTTTATCAAGAGCTTCGCTTGTAGAAATTACGCACTTTGTTACACGTGTAAGGAAATCTACTGCAAACAAAACTCCCTTTGTATCTATACCGGCAGCATTAAGTGGACGAGCTTTTTTTGCACCACAACAAAGTGCAACAGCATCAAATTCATTCAAAATATGATCTGCAGAAGCACCTCGACCTACATCGGCATTAAAAACAAACTCAACACCTTCTGCTTTCATAAGTTGTACCCGGCGTTCAATTATATTTTTTTCAAGCTTCATATTTGGAATACCGTACATCAAAAGTCCGCCTGCTTTGTCTTCTCGTTCAAAAATAGTAACGTTATGACCACGGCGATTAAGCCAGTCTGCAACTGCAAGTCCACTTGGACCGGAACCAATTACAGCAACTTTTTTACCGGACCGCTTTGCCGGAATCTGAGGTTTCATATAACCTGTTTCAAAAGCTTTTTCAATAATAAAAAGTTCGTTGTCGTGAACTGTTACAGGCCCCTCGCTGACCACCGGACTTCCACAGTTACATGCCTTTTCACAAAGTGCCGGACATACACGACCTGTAAATTCAGGGAAGCTTGAAGTCTTCAAAAGTCGCCAGGCAGCCATATCAAACTGACCGTTATAAAGCGCATCGTTCCATTCAGGAATAAAATTATGGAGCGGACAACCTGTTACCATTCCCTTAAGCTTGAGCGCTGAACCACACATAGGCACACCGCAATTCATACAGCGTGCAGCCTGTTCACGGCGAGCCTTTTCATCAAGCTTTGGATGAAACTCCTTAAAGTTTGTAAGTCGTTCCAGCGGAGGAACATTTCCATTTTCAACTCTTTTATAATCCATAAATCCTGTTGGTTTGCTCATTTTCTGTTCCTCCTATGCTGTACACTTTCTGAATGCATCAAGTACTGCTTCATCGTATTGCTTACCGGCTGCTTCTTCTGCATATATTTCTGTCATTATCTTAAGATAGTCATTTGGTATGATTTTCTTAAAGCAGGTTTTGTAATATGCCCAGTCTGCAAGGATTTCTTTTGCACGTTCACTGCCTGTTTCTGCTGCATGCTGTTCGATGAGGGAATGCAGAAGCTCTTCGTCGTCCGCACCGCGTAGCGTTGTCGTCTCATCATCAAGGGCATACACTTTTACAAGTTCGTGATTCAGACGTTTATATAAGTCGTGATTTTCATCAAGAACATATGCAACACCACCGCTCATACCGGCACACAAATTTTTACCTGTACCGCCAAGAATTACAGCAGTACCGCCTGTCATATATTCAAGTCCGTGGTCACCGCAGCCTTCGGCAACAACTGTTGCACCTGAGTTACGTACACAGAAACGCTCACCTGCAACACCATTTATAAAGGCAGTTCCGCTTGTAGCTCCAAAAAGTGCTACGTTGCCGACTATGATATTTGATGCAGCATCTCCGTCAAAACCGGCCGGCTTTTTAATTACAAGCTTTCCACCGCTAAGACCTTTTCCGAATGCATCGTTTGCGTCTCCTGTAAGGCGGAGTGTAAGTCCCTTTGGAATAAATGCACCAAAGCTCTGACCTGCTCCACCGGCAAAGTTTACGCAGAATGTATCATCGGCAAGCGTGTTTCCGTATTTCTTCTGGATTTCGCTTCCAAGAATTGTACCAACTGTGCGGTCTGTTGATTGGATAACGACCGCGCTCCCTGAGCTCTGTCGAAGGGCCTCATGATGATTCTTTTCAAATTCAGGAACCAGTTTTGTAAGGTCAATTGTTTTTTCAAGCTTGAAATCAAACAGTGAGCGGTCGGCTTTCCAACTGTCCTGCCCTTCGACAGGCTCAGGGACCACTTTGGCCAAAACTCTGCTCATATCAACAAGGCCTGCTCTCTTGAAGCCCTGCTTATCTTTAAGCTTAAGTAAATCAGTTCGGCCGCAGAGCTCTTCTACTGAGCGGACTCCAAGCTTTGCCATAATTTCGCGCATTTCCTGGGCGATGAACTTCATAAAGTTTTCTACGTATTCTGGCTTGCCAGGGAACTTTGCACGGAGCTTTTCATTCTGGGTTGCAACACCAAACGGACAAGTATCCAGCTGGCATACGCGCATCATTGAACAGCCCATTGCAATAAGAGGAGCAGTTGCAAAGCCAAACTCTTCGGCACCAAGAAGTGCTGCAATTACAACATCGCGGCCGCTCATAAGCTTACCGTCTGTTTCTATTACTACACGTCCACGCAAACCGTTCTGAATCAAAGTCTGATGAGTTTCTGCAAGACCAAGTTCCCAAGGAAGACCAGCATGATGAATAGATGAAATTGGAGCGGCACCTGTACCACCATCGTGGCCACTAATCAAAATAACCTGAGCACCAGCTTTTGCAACACCTGCAGCAATTGTACCAACACCAGCTTCACTAACAAGCTTTACGCTGATGCGTGCAGCGCGGTTTGCATTTTTCAAATCGTAAATGAGCTGAGCCAAATCTTCAATAGAATAAATATCGTGATGTGGAGGAGGTGAAATAAGTGCTACACCCGGAGTTGCGTAACGAGTTTTTGCAATCCAAGGATAAACTTTTTTACCAGGAAGATGTCCGCCTTCTCCAGGCTTTGCTCCCTGTGCCATTTTAATCTGAATTTCTGTTGCGCTGAGCAGGTATTCTTCTGTAACGCCAAAGCGTCCGCTTGCAACCTGCTTGATTGCGCTGTTATATTCTGTTCCAAGTCGCTCAGGTTTTTCACCACCTTCACCACTGTTTGATTTTCCATGCAAATGGTTCATTGCGGCAGCCATACATTTATGTGCTTCTTCGCTGATTGAACCGTAAGACATAGCACCAGTCTTAAAGCGCTTTACAATTTCATCAACACTTTCTACTTCGTCAATCGAAATGCCACCGTCTTTTGCAAAATCAAAATCAAGCATGGCACGCAATGTGTGAGGATGATCGTTAGAATCAACTAACGCAGTGTATTCCTTAAAGCGGGCATAATCTCCGTTTCTGGTTGACTGCTGCAAAGCAACGATTGTATCTGGATTATAAAGATGACTTTCGGCAGTTGGTCCCATTCTAAGCTTATGATTTCCTACAGAATCAAGATGCTGATTTACTGTAAGACCATTTGGATCAAAGCCCTGTGCGTGATGATAGCGTACATCTTCTTCAATTTCCTTAAGCCCTACTCCACCAACGCGGCTTACTGTATTTGTAAAGTACTTTTCTACAACATCCTGAGCAATACCTACTGCTTCAAAAATCTGTGCAGACTGGTAAGACTGAATTGTACTGATTCCCATCTTTGCAGCAATCTTTACAATTCCGTTTATGATTGCCTTGTTGTAATCGTCAATAGCTGTGTGATAATCCTTGTCCAGAAGCTTCTGATCAATAAGTTCTGCAATTGCTTCATGTGCAAGATAAGGGTTGATTGCACGTGCCCCGTAACCAAGACACATTGCAGCCTGATGAACATCACGAACCTCTGCAGTTTCAAGAATAACAGAAACAGCAGTACGCTTTTTTGTTCTTATAAGGTACTGTTCAACAGCACTTGTTGCAAGAATTGCAGGAATAGCAGCATGAGTTTCATCAACACCACGGTCGCTTAAAATGATGATGTTGTAGCCTTCGGTGTAAGCCTGGTCAATTTGAGAGAAGAGATTGTCCAGGGCTGCTTCGAGGACTTTTCCATCACATGTCATTGTCGGGCTTGACCCGACAATCTCTTCTTCAGATTCCCGTGTCAAGCACGGGAATGACATGAGTAATGAAAGTGTCTTTGCCTTAAGGCCATTCGAATTGAGCGCGGCAATTTTAATAAGGTCTGTACCTGTCAAAATCGGATTATTAATTTCGAGCACGCGGCAGTTTTTGGCAACAGGTTCTAAAATGTTTCCGTCTTTACCTACATAAACAGTTGTGTCTGTTACAATTTTTTCTCGCAAACTGTCAATTGGAGGGTTTGTTACCTGTGCAAACAACTGCTTAAAATAACTGAACAGGCTCTGATGTTTTTCACTCATCACGGCAAGCGGAGTATCTACACCCATACTTGCAGTTGGTTCAACACCATTTTTGGCCATTGGCAAAATCATTTCATTTACATCTTCATAATTCCAGCCAAAGGCACGGTACAAAATATTTCGTTCTTCAAGAGTGTGAACAGGAATCTTTTTATTTGGAATCTTAAGGTCGGCAAGATGAACAAGATTCATATCAAGCCATTCACCGTAAGGATACTGCTTTGCATATTCATTTTTACATTCTTCATCGCTGATAATTTTTTTCTGAACAGTATCAACAAGAAGGATTCTGCCAGGCTGAAGTCGTGATTTGATTTTTATGTTTTCTTCAGGAATATCAAGAACACCAACCTCGCTACTCAAAATGAGCATACCGTCTTTTGTAATGTAATAGCGGCTTGGGCGGAGTCCGTTACGGTCAAGTGTTGCACCAAGAAGATCACCATCGCTGAACAAAATTGCGGCAGGACCATCCCAGCTTTCCATCATAGTTGCCCAGTAGTGATAGAAATCTTTTTTAAGAACAGGCATATTGTCGTCGTGCTTCCAAGGTTCCGGGATACACATCATAACTGCAAGAGGAAGAGGTACACCATTCATCAAAAGGAACTCAAGAGTGTTATCAAGCATTGCAGAGTCTGAACCTGTTGTATCTACAGCAGGAAGGATTTTTGACATGTCACTGTCTGCAATTTTTATAGAATGAATTGTTTCTTCGCGGGCAAGCATACGGTCAACGTTTCCGCGGATTGTATTGATTTCGCCGTTGTGTGCAATAAAACGGTTTGGATGAGCGCGCTGCCAGCTAGGCTGAGTATTTGTAGAAAAACGCGAATGCACAATTGCAAGTGCCGATTTATATTCTTCTGACTGAAGGTCACTGTAGAAAGTACGCAGCTCATGAACAAGGAACATTCCCTTATAAACAATAGTACGACTACTCAAAGAACAAACGTAGGTTTTCGCCTTTGTGTCATTGTCGGGCTTGACCCGACAATCTCCTTTTTCAAATTCCCTTCTCAAAATATAAAGCTTCCTATCAAACTCCAGCCCTTTCTCACAATCCTTAGGCTTTTCAATAAAGGCCTGCCAGATACTTGGCATACAGTCGCGAGCCTTCTTACCAAGCACATCTGCATTTACAGGAACCTCGCGCCAGCCCAAAAGCTTAAGCCCTTCTGCCGCACAGCATTTTTCAAAGCGAGCTTTTTCATCAGTAAAAAAGAAAAACTGTCCTATACCATATTCCCTTTCGCCAAGGCTTCCAACAAGGTTGGCAGCTGCCTTTTTATAAAAATCGTGGCTGATTTGAACAAGAATACCAACACCATCTCCTGTTTCGCCGGAAGCATCTTTACCGGCACGATGTTCCAGTTTTTCTACAATGCTAAGCGCATTATCAACAATTTTGTGCGACTTACTTCCATCAATGTTTACTACTGCTCCAATTCCGCAATTGTCATGTTCAAAACCAGGTTCATAAAGTGTTTTCATCTTTCTGCTCCAAAAAAAAAGAGGCCGTAGACAAAATTTCGAAAAATCGAAATTATATCTACGACCTCTTTGCCGTTTATTTCTTTAATAATAATGAATTTTTACAGAATAAGTCAAGTATTTACAATTAAATAAAATTAGTCCACAAATGCTTCTCTGTTTTTTACTAAAAGTACTTTCATAAAAGTATCCTCCAAATTATTTATTTATAAAAAACATAACCGTTGTAATGATAACTTCTGAAAAGCTTTTTTTCGGTGTTATATTTGTATTCAATGCTTGTAAAACAGAAAGCGATTTCGTCATCGGGCATATACCACAAAGGATCATCTTCACTTACATTCTGATTAATTGTAAAGAAAAAATCCTCAAGACAATATTTTTTACCTGTTTTTGAGTAAAATGCAATTTCCGGCATTTCTTTTAAGTATTCAACATATTCCCCATTCTTGTATCCACTGGACCTTTCGTTGCCTGTAATTTCGACAAATTCCTTATAAGCTTCAATATTTTTGATTTTTTTAGATTCAAATAACTTATCAAATTCAAGAATCTTTTCATCTGCACGTGTTGTCTTAATTCCAAAAACTTCTTCAAAATAAAGATATTTTGTGTGCTTCTGTCCATCCTCATCATATTCAACTTTAGTAGCCCACTCTGGCTGCGGAAGATGACTTGTCCACATAATATAATGGAAACTGGAAGCAAGGGCATCGCGGTCATCATCAGAAATTGCTGCCTCAAGCGAGTCCGGATCATAAAGTTTTAAGGTATCTGTTTCTTCATCATAAATATCATATTTATTCATTACCTTAACCATTCTTGAAAACTGACTTTTATGTGCCATATTAATCAGATTAAACGGAGTGACGCTATCATAAAGAACAATTGCCGTCAAAGCAATTATTGCCCAGTTTACATATTTTCCTTTTTTAATAAACGTAAGAGTGATTGTGATTATAGAAAAAATGATAAACAGCAGACTTGAATAGCGATAGCCTGTAAAGCCGTAAGCATTCACGCGGATAAAATATGCATAAATCTGAATCAAAATAAGCGGAATAAAAACAAAGGCTCCGAACTTATAGAAAAATTTGATGACAGGAAGCTCGTCATATTCACGCAGAATAAAATAGAACACAATATAAAAACACGATGCAAAAGAAACAAACCAGTTTATCTGCCCGTTTGGAAGCTTAAAGAGGAAAAGTGCCTTCAAAAGGTAAATGTACAAAATCAGAATAAGAAGGGCAAAAACCGGGAACAGAATATAAAGTGTGATTACCTTAAATGCCTTGCCGGAACTTTCATCTTCACTCCTGTGGAAAAGATAATAGGTAAAAGTATTCACGCCAAAGATAAAAGCACAGAAAAAGCAACTGCATTCATAAACATCATTATTATCAGTATTTAAAATCAGATTCTGAATTGCATAAACTAAAAGCAAAAGTCCGCCCATAAAAACAAGTGTCATAAAGGAACAGAAAAGTGCATGCTTAAATACAAGCGAAAAATATGTGCGTGAATTTCCTTTTGGAATAAAAAGATAAAGAGTAATCAGAACAGCGGCAAAAAGGATTCCATAATAATAAAGCGAGCTGTAAACAGAATTACCAAAGCCCCGATGCGAGAAAAATCCCAGAAGCGCTCCGGCAACAGCTACCCCGCTTTGAATAAGATATTTTTTAAGAGCAGTGAACTTTTGTGTGAGCAAAGTTGCAGACAATGCAAAAACAGCAGCCATGAAAAATGCCAAATACAAATCTTCCCAGACTGAAACATTTCTTCCGTATTCATACGGCCTGCAAACATCTACACAAGCAAAAACAAAAGCAATGAAAGTAGAAATAAAAATAACTTTAGTTGCAGCAATATGTGCAACAGCCTCTGCCAACGTTTCTTTAATTTTTGTTTTAATAATCGAAAACTTTCCCATAAGTTAATTATAAATGCAACCTGAACAAAAGTCACCCTAAAAGTAACCAAAGTTACCGTTGCGCCCTTAAGTTTTGTGCCGTATATTAGACTCAGGAGGTTGGCTATGGACAGTATTATTCAAGTTCTAAGTAATAATCTGCCGTGGGTCTGGGTGGCAGTCACTATCATCTGCGTAGTGATTGAATCGCTCACACTCTCGCTTACTACCATCTGGTTTGGAATCAGCTCGTTCGTGCTTGTTTTTCTTGCATTCACGCCAATTCCGTTTGGAGCCCAGCTGTTTATATTTGTAGCAATGTCTCTGGTGCTGCTTATTTTTACACGCCCTGTTGTAAAGAAAAAGATCAACCAGAAGCAGATTGCAACAAACTATGAACGCATAATCGGACAGATTGCCGTTGTAACAAAGAAAATCACAGCACTCGACAAGGGTTCTGTAAAAATCAATGGTATGGAATGGACTGCAGCCGTTAAAGAGGACATAACCTTAGAAAAAGGCAGCAAGTGCATTATCGAAGAAATTGCCGGTGTTACGGCTTATGTTAAATCTATATAGGAGGAGCTTATGCTTTATATTATCATCGCTTTAGTTGTTATTGTTCTGGTTCTGATTATTACAAACATCAGAATTGTTCCACAGTCAAATGCTTTTGTTATTGAACGTCTTGGTGCTTATCAGGCAACCTGGAATGTTGGACTTCATGTAAAAATGCCTTTCATTGACCGCATTGTAAAAAAGGTTTCTCTTAAGGAAAAGGTTTTCGATTTCCCGCCACAGCCTGTAATTACACGCGATAACGTTACAATGATGATTGATACTGTAGTTTACTTTCAGATTACAGATCCAAAACTTTATACATACGGTGTTGAACAGCCAATCAACGCTCTTGAAAATCTTAGTGCAACTACACTTCGTAATATCATTGGTGAACTTGAGCTTGATGAATCTCTTACAAGCCGCGACGTTATCAACACAAAGATGCGCTCAATTCTTGATGAAGCAACAGACCCTTGGGGAATCAAGGTAAACCGTGTAGAAGTTAAGAACATTGAGCCTCCACAGGCAATCCGCGACGCCATGGAAAAGCAGATGAAAGCTGAACGCGAACGCCGTGAACAGATTCTCATTGCCGAAGGTCACAAGCAGTCTGCAATTTTGGAAGCAGAAGGACAGAAGCAGGCACTCATCCTCGAGGCAGAAGCTGCAAAAGAAGCTGCAATCCAGAAAGCAAAAGGTGAAGCCGAAGCTATCCGCGAAGTTCAGCAGGCAAAAGCAGAAGGTCTTAAGATGCTCAAAGAAGCCGGCATGGATGACAAAGTCCTCAAACTGCGCAGTCTTGAAGCCTTTGAAAAAGCCAGCGATGGCCAGGCAACAAAAATTATTGTTCCTTCAGATTTGCAAAGCTTAGCTGGTGTTGTTACAAGCGTTGCTGAAATTGCAAAGAAATAACAAACTACGTCATTGCGAGGACTAAGCAAGTATCGTCATTGCGAGGAGCGTAGCGACGTGGCAATCCATTTATTGGGAGGCATACTTATACGTGGATTGCCACGCCTTCGGCTCGCAATGACGGGGTGTTCTAACTCGTCATGACATTTTTTTTATGATATAATAACGATATGGAAACACGAAAACTTTTAGAAAAACCATTTCGTCTCATGGCTATTGTGGGCGATGTTTTTATTTTAACTATGGTTATTCTGACTGTTTTTACAGAGTTTTCGTATGAGCAGAGTGTGATGCCGTTTGCAAAAATCATTTCTTATGCGGCGGCTGCAGTTGCATTCATACTTTGTACACTCACCTTTTTCTTTTTTGAAAAGCATATTTTTTATTATTCAGCTTTAGAAATCCTTGTTTTTTCAAACATCTACAACGGACGCATTTATACAGGACTTTTCTTAACTGCAATCCTGTTTATTCTTCTGCTGTTCGAAAATCGTCTTGCTTCAAAACCTAAACTAATCATTTATCTTGTACTCGAAATCATCAAGCTGCTTTTAGTTATTCCTTACGGAGTGCGCAGCTTTTTTGAATATTTTGGAATCTCCCTTTTCTCTCTTGCAACAATAGGCTGCATAAACCTGCTTTTCCGTCATGCTTACGGCAAAAAGGAATCGGGCACTATAAATCTTGATGACTACCGTCTTTCGGACAGACAGAAAAACTGCATAAAAGAAATTGTAGTAAACAATACAACAATCAAGGCTCTGGCAATAGATTACAATGTAAGCGAAAGCGCAATCAAAAAAGACCTTTCGCACATTTACACTGTACTGGGAATCACAGGCAAGGCAGACTTAAAGGCCCTCTTTATAGGATATGAATTTAAATAAAAAGCTGATTCTTTTTTGCTTCCTGGCAGTTTCAATAGTCTCGTCCTTAAGTTCACAGCAGCCTGTTCTTACAAAGGTTGGAAAATACAAATGCGGCCGCCAGCCCAAGCAGGTTTTATTTTCGCCCGACAGTAAATATATAATAATGCCGCTTCTTGACGACACAGGCTTTGACATCTTCAGCGTTCAGGAAAAGAAAATCATAAAAAGAATACAGCCTCCAAACTCTTCAAAGGTAGGCTTTGCAGAAGGATTATTTATCCCTGAAAAAAACGTTTTTCTAGTTTCGCAGATGACAACCGCAAATGTTTATGAATACACCTACCCCGGTTTTGAATACAAGCGCACAATTCCCACAACCGGAAACTGGTCAAAGTTCATTGCCTTTAACAGTCAGGACCAGCTGCTCGCCGTATCTAACTGGGTTTCAAATGATGTTTCAATAATCGATTACAAAACAGGAGAATGCCTCAGAAAAATTACTACAGGCGCTGCTCCCCGAGGCTTATATTTTATAGAAAACGGAAAATCAATTATAAGCCTTTCCTTTGATGCCGGCCTCATAGAAAAGTTCGAAGTTCAATCAGGCAAACGGCTCAATTTTATAAAAATAGACAACGCCGCCATGCGCCACATAGTTTTGAATGACACTCAGACAAAAGCTTATGTTTCAGATATGTACCACAGGCTTGTTTACGAAGTAGACCTGACAACCTTTACGATTACCGCAAAAACACAGGTTTTCAACAACCCCAACACAATCAAGCTTTATAAAAACAGATGGCTTTTTGTTTCTTCGCGCGGCCCGAACAACAAAGAAGACTACACCAAACGAAGCCCCGAAAACGGCAAGATTCAGGTCATAGATACCCAGACAATGGAAGTTGTAATTTCTTTTGAAGGCGGCAATCAGCCCACAGGCCTCGACATCAGCCCCGACGGAAAATACCTGTGCTTTTCAAACTTTCAGGATGAAAACATTGAGCTTTATGAAATATTCTGATATTCTATAGCCAGACAGTTCGAAGTCCTTCCTGTCTATAAACAAAACCAGGTCAATTCTTTTTTTCAGAGGTCATTTTCATGAATGAACTTTTACTCATCATCACACTCTTAGTGTCTTTTGGGGGAACTCTTTTATTCCTCAAAGTATTCGGCAAGGGCGGACTTTTCGCCTGGGTTGGCATTTGTACCCTTTTTGCAAATATTGAAGTTACAATTGTCGTTCACGCATTCGGCATGGATCAGACATTGGGCAACACACTTTTTGCAGCAACCTTTTTAGCAACAGACATCCTTAGCGAGCTTTACGGTAAAAAAGAAGCTTCTAAGGGCGTACTTGCAGGCATTTTTACAAGCCTCACATTTATTCTGCTTTCGTTCATGTGGGTTCACTACATTCCTGCAGAAAGTGACTGGGCCAGCCCGTTTGTTAAAGGCCTTTTTACAAACACCCCGCGCATGCTTCTGAGCAGTCTTATTGCCTATGCAGTTTCCGAAGCAATCGACGTTTCTCTTTATCACGCCTGGTGGAATCTTACAGAAAAGAAAACCGGCAGCCACACAAAAATGCTCTGGGTCCGCAATAATTTTTCTACGCTCATTTCCCAGTTCATCAACATTGTGATTTTTAATTTTGGTGCGTTTCTTGGCATTTACAGTTTTAAGGAGCTCGTGGCAATTACAGGGGCATGTTATGTAATTTATATTGCGACAAGTCTTTTGGATACACCGTTTGTTTATATTGCGAGAAAGATTGCAAAAGTAGAAGAATAAAAAAAAGAGGGGGAAGTCTCCCCCTCGTTCGCACTTCGTTGCTCTCTACCCCCTCTCCTAGGGGCTTCGCCCCTAAAACCCCTACTTACCTAATAAGAATACTTTACCTTTAAAACTTCCGTTCAAATCAGAACCAAAGGTTTCTTTAATTTGCCATCCTTGTAAAAGATCATCAATCGGTGGGTTATCCCCATCGTCAAAAGTATGAACAATCAAAAGCGCCTCGTTACCAAGTTCACGCAGCACTGCCTGATAGCCCTTTGGCTTAAGATAATCTTTTACATTAGTGCGGATTACTTTTGGATAACCGTCTTTTATGATGTGCTTGACTTTACCGTAAAAGTTGATTGCATCTTTGACGGTCTGCCACTGCTCGTTGTTCAAATCAAAAATTTCACCGGAAAGACAGAAGCGGCCAAGGAACGCAGAAGTCAAAACAAACTTTATGCGATCAAGGTCAGCGTTGGCTCTCATTACTGCCCAGATCTGACTCTGTTCCGGTCTGATGAGCCTGTGTAAGTTTGCGGCAACTAACGGAATATCTACTGCTTCATGTGCATCAGAAAAACTTGCCTGACTCACTAATTCCATCATAGAAGGTTCAAGTCTGTGACCACCGCTGGCGCAGTTTTCTATTACAAGGTCAGGCATTTCTTTGGCAAGGTGACGGAAATAATTCTGGCTGCCTTCAACTGCTTTACGAAGGCCTTCGCCATAGCTTTCTTCACCGTCTACGCCCTGACCTATGTTTTCGTTGTAATCAACCTTGAGGTAACCCATGTTGCAGTCTTTCAAAAGGGCCAGCATGTGTTCATCAAGATAATCCCAGCACCATTTCTGCCTCATATCCCAGAATCGGCGGGCACCTACTGTTACAGGGTATCCGTCGCGCTTAAGAAGATGGTCTGTCTGGTCAAAGGCCTTTGCAACAGTTCCAACATTTTCCATTTCAAACCAGATTCCAGGAATCAGCCCATGAGAGCGGATCATTTCTGCAGCAGCCTTTATGCCGTCAGGGAAAAGCTTTTTACTTGGAATCCAGTCGCCTGCCGCATCAAACCAGTTTTCTACTCCTTCAGGTTTATACCAGCCGCAGTCAATTACAAGATAGCGTACATCTGTGCCATCAAGCCGTTCTGCTGTTTTTTTAAGGTTTTCAAAAGAAGGGTCGCCCCAGGTTGTGCAGTATTCATTAAAAATAACAGGAAGGTCCTGGTCCACCCTGGCTATACGAGGCTTTTGTGTCTTTACAAGTTTGTCGCACACTTCTTCAAGGCTTGAACCTTCTGAAATCACAGCCTTTGGAGTTTCAAAAATCTCCCCTGCTGCAAGTTTTTTTGTCCAGGCGCCAAAATCTCTGTCTGCAAGTCCACCCTGTACACTTATATCATCTGTATTACGGAATATTTCAATCTGCCAGCTCGAAGCACAATAAACCTGAATCCCAATAAAATGCCCCGTCTCACTGTCTTCAAGTACCAGGAAAGGAAACCACTTCCTTACAGGCATAGACCCAATCTGCCCGAACTTTTCTATTCTGTAGCCGTGATTAGCCCAACTGCGTTCAAAGTTCAAATCAGTCAATTCCTGAGACAAAAGCTTACCTTCTGCACTCCAGAAGCTCGTTGCCCTGTGAATCTTATCAGCCTTAAGCTTCTTCAACGCAAAGCTTGAAAGAAGTTCGATATTTGTTTCTTTCTGTGATTTATTTTCAATAAGTGTGCGGCATTCTGTTACGCCATCACCAATCTGCTTGTGATATGCAGTGAGCAAAATCCCATCACGCTCATACTTTGTAAAATCATCACAAGCTTCAACATCTTTCATCTTCTGAACAGACTCACTCTGTGAAAGTGTATGCCCGTTCCCATAACCATTATTATAACTGTCACCGCGCTGGCGCCATTCAACATAAAATTCCATAAATAAATTATACGATAAAAATTTATAAAATTCATTAAAAAATAAAAAATACTACTTTTCATAGAAACAATCGTGTGGTATATTTATTTAAAGCACATGCATAAATATACAGATGGACAGACTGAAAATTAAACGGTTCTGCCGCACCTGTAAGGAGTTATAATAATGAAAAATGCTTACGTAAACCGTGTGTGGGAAGAAGTAAAGGCAAAGAATGCAAATGAACCTGAATTCCTGCAGGCTGTAGAGGAAGTTCTTACAACTCTTGACCCAGTTGTTGCCAAGATGCCAGAACTTGAACCAAATGCCATCCTCGAAAGATTGGTAGAACCTGAACGCGTTATCCAGTTCAGAGTACCTTGGATGGACGACAAAGGAAAGTACCATGTAAACCGTGGTTTCCGTGTACAGTACAACAGTGCAATTGGTCCTTACAAAGGAGGCTTGCGCTTCTCTAAGGAAGTAAACCTTTCTGTACTTAAGTTCCTCGGATTCGAACAGGTTCTCAAGAACTCTCTTACAACTCTCCCAATGGGTGGTGGTAAAGGTGGTTCTGACTTTGATCCACATGGAAAATCAGACAAGGAAGTTATGCGCTTCTGCCAGTCATTCATGACAGAATTGTATCGCCACATTGGTGCAGATACAGACGTTCCAGCCGGTGATAAAAACGTAGGTGGACGCGAAATCGGTTATCTCTTTGGTCAGTACAAGAGAATTCGCGACGAATATACTGGAGTTTTGACAGGTAAGGGTCTTTCATTCGGTGGTTCTTTGATTCGTACAGAAGCTACCGGATACGGTCTTATCTACTTTGCTCAGGAAATGCTCAAGAAAGTTGGCGACAGCTTCGAAGGCAAAACATGTGTTGTTTCTGGTTCAGGAAACGTTGCAGAATATGCTGCAGAAAAGCTCATCCAGCTTGGTGCAAAAGTTGTTACACTTTCTGACTCAGACGGATACATTTACGATAAAGACGGAATTACACAGAAGAAACTTGACTGGGTTAAGAAGCTCAAGGGCGAAAAACGCGGTCGTATTTCTGAATATGTTAAGAAGTTCCCAGAAGCTAAGTACTTCGCAGGAAAGAAAGTTTGGGAAGTTAAGTGTGACTGCGCATTCCCATGTGCTACACAGAACGAACTTCTTGGCGAAGATGCAGACAAGCTCTTGAAGAACGGATGTAAGCTCGTTGCCGAAGGTGCAAACATGCCTTCTAACATCGACGCTGTAAACAAGTTCCTTAAGGCTAAGATTTTGTACGCTCCAGGAAAAGCTTCTAACGCAGGTGGTGTTGCAACATCTGGTTTGGAAATGAGCCAGAACTCAGAACGCCTTGCATGGTCTGCTGCCGAAGTTGACGAAAAGCTCCACAACATCATGATCAACATCCACGACAACGCTTACAACACAGCTGTAAAGTTCGGTGCAAAAGACGGCAAGTGGGTTAACTACGTTGCTGGTGCGAATATTGCCGGCTTCGTAAAAGTAGCTAATGCTATGGTTGCTCAGGGATTAGTATAATAAGTTTTCAGACTGACAGGCTGTCGCCTGCAGTCTAAAACATTTAATGGCGAGACACGCTTTGCGTGCTTGCCAAACCAGATTCAAAACTGACAGCCTTCGGCTGCAGTTTAATCCATTAAAGAGTCCGTTTGTTCGGGCTCTTTTTTTTTATTTACGAATATCTTCAAATTACGTACAGCATTTCCAAAAAAGTTTGACAACTATACATGGGGGGGGTATAATAGAAGAAACTTTTTAAAAATTAAGGAGATTTTTATGAAATTATTCAAAAAGCTTATTTTAAGTCTTTGTGCGCTCATGCTTCTTGGAATGCTCGCATCTTGTGGTGGCGGTGCTGGTGGTGGAGAGCCTTCTGGAGATGGATATAAGGTTGTTTATCATGGTCAGATAGTAAACAACGACTTGGATGAAGATGAAATGAATATGTATATATCCTGCTGTCAACTAGTAGAAGGTACTGATTATTCAATAAATCAAAGTACAAAAACCATTACATTGACAGATTCAGGCAAGACAAAAATTGATGCGTATGAGAGTGCTCTGGTTTCTGGCGAACTCTATGACATTAAATACAATGGTGGAACATTAGTACAAATACCAGAAGGAATGTTAGATATGTTTCTTACTAATATGAATCTTGTACAAAACACAGATTACACCAGAGACGATTCAGCACATACGATAACTTTAACTGCTTCAGGTTTTGAAAAACTTGGTGAATAAAATATTAATGAAGTACTCTAATTCTTCCGCTGCTTCAGTGTTTGCTCTGTAAACCCTGCGGCGGCTAGTTTTTTTTGAGTGTCGGTCACTTTGCTGGCCGGCACTTTTTTTATGGCTACACGAGTTATTCCGTCTGAAGTTTGTAGAACAATATCTTTAAATCCTGCTTTAGAAACTTTACTTGCAAAAGCCTTTGCATTATCTTTTGATTTGAACGCTCCAAGCTGAATATCCCAATAAGTGCCGGGCTCTAGTTTTTTAGTAGTTGTACTGGTTGCCCCACTGCTGCTTGTTGCTGCATCCCCATACAATTTCTTCATTATCTTTGTGGCGCTTGCTGCTGTCTGCTGGCTTATTTTTGTATTCGCACCCTTCTTTACAATTTCAAGCTTTACCTTTGTGGTACCGCTTCCAATCATTCCAAGCTTAACTGCGGCTGCCTTAGACAAATCAATTTCGCGATTCAAAACAAAAGGGCCTCTGTCGTTTACGCGCACTTCAACAGACTTACCATTTGAAAGATTTGTTACTTTAAGAATTGTATTAAACGGCAATGATTTATGTGCACAGGTTAAATCATTCATATTAAAGCGTTCACCGTTGGAAGTCTTCTTTCCGTGGAAATCTTCTGCATAATAAGAAGCAGTAACTCCTGTTTTGTAAAGTTCTGCTCCAAAAAGATTAAAAGAAGTTAATAAAATAAATGCGGCCAATAAAATAAAGTTTTTATAAAAAGCTTTCATATAATTATTATCGGTATTTCCAGATGGTTTTCTTCAATAAATGGTGATATAATTAACCAAGGAGAAAAAAAATGGGAGTATTTTCAAAAATCCACAGATACCGCGAAGCCGGACAAGACGCAAACGTAAACAATGTTGAAAAATTCGGAGTTCCGTACCTTTCACTTTTTACTACAACAAAGGTTTTTACCTTACATCATCACATTGATATTATTGACGGAAACGAAGAGATTATTTATCAGGCAGATTCAAAAATGATTTCGTTTCATGATAAAACTGATCTTAAAACAGCAGCAGGAGAACAGGTTGCTCATATTGAACGAAAGCTTTTTTCATTTCATGAACGTCATTACATTACAATGGCCGACGGAACTGAATTTGAACTTTCAAACGAGCTTTTCCATATAATCAAGGATATTACAAATATTGTAGGTCTTGGCTGGCAGCTTAAAGGAAATGTCCTTGGCTTGAACTTTGAGCTTTATGATTCAGACGGTCAGATTATTGCAGTAATCGGTCAGAAGATGATTTCGATTCACGACAAATGGTGTGTTGATATTTACAAAAAGGAACACGAGCAGAAGGTTGTAGCAATCCTTATTACACTTCAGCATATGGTAAAAGATAGAGAAGCATCGCATTCTTCAGGCGGCGGTAGCTCTTCTTCGGGAAACTGATAATCATTTGTTTTATATAGAAAGGCCAATCTTAAACTTTACGCCATCCTCATACGTGTTTAAATAATAATCTGCAAGGTTGTCTGGTTTTAAAGGTCTTTCAAAAACTGATTTAATCTCAAGAAGTAATATCCTGAAACTGATTTCCGTAAACAATGTATGAAGTACTTCATTATTTTTTGGCATTAATCCGTAGCCCATTCCTCCACGTACTTCGAATAATCCCATCATACCCCATGCAATTCCGCCGGAAAATCTATGGAAATTATCATATTTTGATCTGCTATAATTGTAACAAAAATATGTTCCCGCGCGGTCTTCCTCCCCCAAAGGAATAAAAAGAGTTTCAACTCCAATATCAAAAGAAAAAACTTCGGGATTTCCAGATTCAAGCGACAGAATCGGAAAAGGAAAAATCGCCTCTAAAAATTTATCAAACTTTGATTGCTCTTCTGCAGATAAATTTGTAACAGTCAATGCGGCGAGAATTAAAAATAGTAACGGAAATTTTCGTCTCTCCATATACTATAAAAATATCAGAAGAACAAAAAAGTTACTACACCAGATTAAACCGGAACCACTTAAAATCAAAATTGCTTCCAGGCAGGAACACAAAACTGATTTTCTGAAAACCTGTGATTTTTTTAAGGTCAAATGTCTTTTCTTCGAAGTGATCTGTGTGTGCAAACTCAATTACTTGTGTTGAAGAGGTGCCGTCTGCCGCAAAAAATTTAATATTGATTGTGTTGTTTTCTGTGTTTGATTTTCCGCAGATTGTAAGTGATATTGCACCCTTTTCGCCAAAATCCATATTTGAAAAATCAAGGGTTACGTTGTTTCCGATATGTTCTACAGCCTGAGCTGTTTTTTCAAAAGAATCTCCTGTAATAAGGTCTGCATCAAGGGCACGGAGTTTTGCAAAAGCCTTTGGAGTTTTTTCAAAATAAAAACCATGAAGATAAAGATCTGTCTGAAACGCAATTGTGATTGTGTGAACTCCAAAAAGCCTGTGCTCAAGCGTAAAAACATTTTCGGAATATGTGTTGTAAATTGATTCGTGTTTATAGGTAAAGCGTCCAAGAAGTTCGCCGCCGGTTCCTGTGCCATCCCAAACTTCAACAGGGAACTCCGTGCTGAAACTGAAAATCGGAAGATGAATTACATCTGCGCCATCCGTGCCAAAATCAACCTTGTCAAAGCTTACCCAGGTAGCCCCGCATTTACGGTTAGAAATTCCACTTTCCAGGGACATTTCAGGAGCAGGCTTGTTGTCTGTGTTGTCGTAATCGTTGAAGCGGCAGGCCTCTATAAGTGTGTAAGGATTAAGCTTTTTAGTTCCAATACCGCTGACTGTAAAAGGCAGGTCGCTTATGACTTCGTCGTATTCAGTGTTATTGCGGGCAGTTGCCCTAAGGATGCATTCGCCGTCGCCAGCTGCCCGGATAGTCGCTTTTTGCTGCCCTTCGACAAGCTCAGGGACCCCAATACCAGTTTGTGGTCCCTGAGCCGAAAGCCGGGGTCCCTGAGCCGAAAACTGGGGTCCCTGAGCCTGTCGAAGGGCCACCTCAATATTATCACTCTTCACGCATTCCTTAAGCACAGGATTAAGATTCACATCTTTTATCGTTGCATTTTCCGGAAGCACCTTTACCTGTACCCCAACCTCTTTGTGAACTGCATCAAGCTTTGTTGAGCCGTCTGCAATGAGTTCTATTTTGCGTGTTGGAATAAAAGTATTTTCCGGTGTGACAGAATTATCTGGTTCTGCCGGGCTCCAGTTTTTGCCGTCATATTTTATTGTTGTATTTGAAAGTCCCTGGCTTGCGGCTGTTACTGTAAAGCTTGCACCTTGTCTGGTTGTGCGTACAATTGCGATGAGTCTGTTTGAAAAGAGCTTACGTGTTTGTGTGCGGCCGTTTTTACAGGTGTATTCGTCATAATCTGTGGAGTCACCGTTATCCATTCCAAGGAGCTCGGCATCGCCGGTGATGTTTAATGTGATGTAGTTGCGGGCGTTTTCTACGAGAGTGTCGTTTTTGTCAGTTAACATGACTTGTATGAAGTGGATTGCCACGTCCACGTCGCTGCGCGCCGTGTCCTCGCAATGACGAGGCTCGTCGCATGCGTCCACACCGTCATTGCGAGCGAAGCGTGGCAATCCAGTCTCATTGTAGTCCTGTTCCGCTTCCAGAATAATTCTAGCCGGATCCCCAAAAGACTTCCTTATGTCTTCCGCAACAACGCGCCCTTCTTCATTATACACCACTGCCTTAATTTCCCCGCGATGATATTCAACCTTCCATCGCCCAAACGGTTCAGCCCCGTTTTTATGATTTATCTTCTGCCTTCCCTGCGACTGCCCGTTAAAAAACAGTTCCACTTCATCAGCATTAGTATAAGCCTTTACATCAATCACTTGCCCTTCGTTCCAGTCCCAGTACGGCAGCAGATGAACAAACGGCTCTGTATTTTTTCCGGCCCATTCAGACTTAAAAAGATAATAGGTGTCTTTAGGGAAACCTGCCGTATCAATCTGCCCGAAGAACGAAGATTTTGTGTGATAAGGTGTAGGCTCGCCGATATAATCCCAGCCCGTCCAGATATACTGGCCTGCACTAAAAGGACAATCGCGGTCATTTGCAATTATAGTCTGAGTATTTGCGCAGCCCCAGGGAGTCGTACAATTTCCAAGAGTCGAACACTGTCCGTCGCTGAACGTCACAAGCTTAAGTGATTCCGGGAAATGATAGATTCCACGGCTTTGAACTGTCGAACCTGTTTCTGAGCCATAGATTTTCCAGTCAGGATATTTTGAATGATGTTCATCGTAAAGCCGTTCAAGATAATTGTAGCCAACTGTATCAATATGCTTTGCACAATCCTGGGCGCCGTCTGTCATCATATAGTTTGAACCGATTGTAACTGCTGCGTTTTGTTCAGGATCATGCTGTCTCACAAAATCACGAAGGCGCTTTGTAATTTCAAGACCGTTTCCAACATGCGTATCATAAATCTCGTTACCAATAGACCACATAATAAGACTTGGATGATTCCTGTCGCGGCGCACCCAGGCAGCAACATCACGTTCGCACCATTCATTAAAATAGTTTCCGTAATCAAAAGGAGTCTTTGGCTTTTCCCACATATCAAAAGCTTCGTCATCTACAAGCAGACCCATTTCATCGCACAAATCCATCCAGGCAGCAGGCGGCGGATTATGAGAACAACGTACCGAATTAACTCCCATTTCTTTAAGCTTTGTAAACTGACGACGAAGCGCAGTCTTATTAAATGCAGAGCCCAGCGCCCCAAGATCATGATGCTGGCAGGCACCTTGTATTTTTACATGACGTCCGTTCAAGAAAAAGCCTTTGTCTGAGGTGAACTTTGCATATTTGAAGCCGCAATGTTGAGTGATTTCATCAAGTACATTGCCTGAATCATCAAGCAGCTGGGTTTTGAGAAAATAAAAATATGGATCAGTAAGGTTCCAAAGATGAGGGGATTTTATTGTATAAGTGCCGTCGCCTTCAAAACGGACAAACTCTTTACCTAATTGATCCACAAGGACATGTCTGCAAACCAATATGTCACCCTCGGGCTTGACCCGGGGGTCTCTCTCATGTAGAGATTGTCGGGTCAAGCCCGACAATGACACAGTGTCTTCCGACAATTGCACAACGCCATTTATTTCTGATGAAATTTTTACAACCCACTCCCCGTCCAGCTTATCTTCATCAACAGGTTTTGCGCTAAAATAAACACCATCACTAACAAGATGAGCAGCAGGTGAACAAATCAAATGAACATCGCGGAAAATACCGGCACCGGAGTACCAGCGTGTATTACAATTCTGGTAAACTGCAATTACAAGAACTTCATTTCCACCGGACTTCACAAGTTCAGAAATATCAAACTCAAACGGCGAATATCCATACTTCCATTTACCCGCGAGCTTTTCGTTTACCCATACGGCGCTGTTCATATAAACACCTTCAAAATTAAGCGCAACATGAGGAAGTTCATTCAAAGAATCAAGATTAAATTTTTTGCGGTAAAATCCGACTGAACTTCTGTACAGATTTTTTGTATCTGTAATCATCCAGTCATGCGGAACTCTGACAGCTGCAAAAGACAATCCGGCTGCTTTTTCAAAAAAGCTTTCCGGTTCAAAAAGGACAGGCTTACCATCCTTGTACATCAGTTTTTCATCAATCGCCAGCTCTGCAAACTGCCAGTTATCATTAAATAAAATCCGCATACTTTATTTTACTTCATTCACAAGCTCTTCGCCAGCTTTAAATGCCTTTATATTTTCGAGCGTTGTGTCTGCAAGATTCTTGAGGGCATTTGTTGTAAGGAATGCCTGGTGACCTGTGATGATGACGTTCGGGAATGTGAGCAGACGGGCAAGAACATCATCAGTCATGATATCTGTAGACCAGTCGCTGAAGAAGTATTTGCTTTCCTCTTCGTAAACGTCCATACCAATTCCGCCGATGTGTCCGTGCTTGAGGGCGTGAACAAGTGCTTTTGAATCTATGAGCGCACCACGACCTGTATTGATGATTACTGCATCGTGCTTCATCATTTTCATTGAGTCGTGATTTACAATATGCTTTGTTTCTTCTGTAAGCGGACAGTGCAGACTCAAAACATCACTCTGCTTAAAGATTTCTTCGAGTGTTACATATTCAACATCATTTTTCTGAGCCCATTCCTTGTTTGGATAAACATCATAAGCAATGATTTTCATGCCAAAACCTTTAAGGATATCGCCCATAATACGGCCGATTTTTCCTGTTCCAAGAATACCTGCAGTGAGCCCGTGAAGATCGCGGCCTGTAAGTCCTTCTATATTAAAGTTAGCAGTTTTTGTCCTTAAATACGCCTGAGGTGTGTGACGTGTAAGAGACATCAAAAGTGCAACACCATGTTCTGCAACAGCATAAGGAGAATAAGCCGGAACACGAACAACCTTAATTCCTGCAGAAGCTGCAGCCTTGAGGTCTACATTATTAAAACCGGCACAACGGAGTGCAATAAGCTTAACACCGCATTCCTTGAGCGTATTAATTACAGTTTCGTTTACAACATCATTTACAAAAACACAGGCAACATCATAACCTTTAGCGGTCATGGCAGTATTTTCGTTGAGTTTGTAATCCTTGAAGTCAATCTTGTACTTAAAGTCCTCATTAGCAAGAGTGAATGACTGTTTGTCATACGAGTGTGTGTCAAAAAATGCGATTTTCATGTTACGTATCTCCTCTGTCATTGTCGGGCTCGACCCGACAATCTCTACTTCAAATATAATATGAAATACTTGTAAAGGCAACGTCATTGCGCAATGACTTTTTTTCTTTTTTGTTATATATTGTTAGCGGAGGCTAACATGAAGCAGTTTGACGTTGGCGGTATGATGTGTGCAGCTTGTAGTGCACGTGTAGAAAAGGTTGTTTCGCAGGTTCCGGGTGTTACATCCTGTTCTGTAAGTCTCCTCACAAATTCCATGGGCGTTGAAGGTACTGCCAGCGACGAAGAAATCATTAAGGCTGTCGTAGATGCAGGGTACGAAGCAAGCGTAAAAGCAGAAGCCGGATCCAGCGCTGACACAAGAAGCGACTCCACAACTTCCGCCCCCCTTACCGACAAGGAAACTCCCCTTCTCAAAAAACGACTCATAACTTCTTTAATTTTCCTTCTTCCGCTTTTATACATCACAATGGGCCACATGCTCTGGGCCTGGCCGCTTCCAGCCTTCCTTACAGAAAATCATTCAATCATGGGCCTTGTTCAGCTTGTACTTACCCTTATCATAATGATTATAAACAAGCGCTTTTTTACAAGCGGAATTAAATCTGCTTTTCACCTTGCCCCTAACATGGACACACTCGTTGCACTTGGAGCAGGCGCTTCGTTCATATACAGCGTGTGGGTACTTATTGCAATCTCCTTCTTAAAATCAACAGCAGCCCACGATTTTTACTTTGAAAGTGCCGCAATGATTTTAACACTCATCACAGTTGGTAAAATGCTCGAAGCACGCTCAAAAGGAAAAACAACAGACGCACTAAAAGGACTCATGAAGCTTGCACCAAAAACAGCAACAATAATTGATGCAGCCGGCACAGAAAAAATAGTTCCTATCAGTCAGGTAAAAATAAACGACATATTTGTAGTGCGCCCCGGAGAAAACATTCCTGTAGACGGTGTAATTATAGAAGGCAACGCCGCCATAAATGAATCTGCTCTCACAGGAGAAAGCATTCCCGCAGACAAGCAGACCGGCGACACAGTTTCCGCTGCAACAACAAACCTTTCGGGCTTTATAAAATGCCGCGCAACCAGAGTCGGACAGGACACTACACTTTCACAAATCATAAAGCTTGTAAGCGATGCAGCCGCAACAAAAGCACCAATCGCCAAAATTGCAGACAAGGTTGCAGGCATCTTTGTCCCGACTGTAATTGCAATTTCACTTGTAACATTAGGAATCTGGCTTGCAGTAGGAGCCGGTGCAGAAATATCAATCATGCACGCAGTTGCAGTTTTAGTAATAAGCTGCCCGTGTGCACTTGGACTTGCTACACCGGTTGCAATCATGGTAGGAAACGGCGTTGGAGCTCGTAACGGCATATTATTCAAAACTGCAGCAGCCCTTGAACAAGCCGGACACACACAAATAATCGCCCTGGACAAAACAGGAACAATCACAAACGGAGAACCTGTAGTAACAGACATAATTCCTGCCCCAGACCAGTCAGAGCAAACACTCTTACAGCTCGCCTGTTCACTCGAAAAAAAATCAGAACACCCGCTCGCAAAAGCAATAACAAAAAAAGCAGAAGAACAGAATATCACAGCTGCCAAGACCCAGGATTTCCAGATCTTCCCTGGCAACGGTCTTAAAGCAAACATAAACGGAACCATCTGTTCCGGCGGAAACTTTAACTTTATAAAACAGCTTGCAAATATCACACCTGCAATTGTTGCTCAGTCAGACAGTCTTGCAGCTCAGGGAAAAACTCCTCTTTTCTTTGCACAGGGCAACAAACTTCTTGGAATAATTGCGGTAGCAGACACAATAAAACCGGACAGCACACAGGCAATTGCAGAGCTTAAACAAATGGGAATAAAAGTCACACTTCTTACAGGCGACAACGAACGTACAGCCCGCGCCATAGCAAAACAGGCAGGCATAGAAAATGTAATTGCAGGAGTACTCCCGCAGGAAAAAGCAGACGCAATAAACAAGCTCAAAGCCGAAGGAAAAACCTGTATGGTAGGAGACGGCATAAACGATGCACCTTCTCTCACAACAGCAGATATCGGTATAGCAATAGGAAACGGCACAGACATAGCAATTGACGCAGCAGACATTGTTCTTGTAAAAAACACACTGCGCGAACTCCCAATCCTTTTCCGCCTGAGCAGAGCCACTGTACGAAACATCAAGGAAAATCTTTTCTGGGCATTCTTCTACAATGTATTGTGTATTCCTCTTGCAGCAGGAGCCTTTGTACCGCTTTTGGGCTGGCACTTAAACCCTATGTTCGGAGCTGCAGCAATGAGTCTTTCGAGCTTCTGCGTAGTTTCAAATGCGCTGCGACTGAATTTTAAAAAATTCAACGCTCCAAAATAAAAACAGCATTCTTTTCAAAAACGCCGTAAGCAAAACCAAACTTTATGAACAAAGGCATTTTTTCATAAGCGTCAAAACTTGTCCGACCCAAAAATTCCTCAATAGAAATTTCTTCCACAAACCCGTACGGATTTGCTACAGTAATTCTATCACCGGGAACATCAAGTCCTGTTATTAATGAATAGTGAAGCGTCCATTCATCATCCTTTTTTGCTGCCCACTCAAACGGAACCGGCACTCCAGCCTCCAGACTATCGTAAACATTGTATATCAATTCTGTGTTTTTCAAATACTTATACATGCGCGTTTTGTAATCAGGAATCTTACGGTTCATTTCTGCAGCAAGCGCCCGGCCAGTTGAAGTCACAATCTTTCCATGCTCGTTAAACAACGCTTCTTCTGTCAATGCTGGATTATTATTCCACTGCGCAATCATCTGGATTACCGCATACCCACACGAATATTTTTGAGCAAACACGGTAATCCCAGACACAGCCACAGATTTCTGATATTTTTCATTTTTATAAATCTCACTGTAATCATTTTTCATTCTTACAGCTTTGATTTTATAAACACAAGGTATAATTGCTGCCACGAACAAAAAGAGTATTAAAATTATCCCTGAAATTTTCTTTGCAAGCTTCATACCAGTATTATATCACAGTCCTTGTACAATTTCCAAAGCACGTTTCATCTGTAAGTCATCCTGCGCAGTTACATTAACAATCAGGTTTTCAGGAAGCGGAACAATGCCTGTACCTTCCGGTGTATTTCCTGCAGGATCCGTTACTCTCTGTACAGAAACAGCATAGCGCCAGCCGTTACTCAAACAGCGTTCCAAAGCAAGTGAAAAAACTCCGCAGGTGTGATTTCCAATCTGAATTACATGACTTTGTGTTGTCATTGCCATAGAAAATTCTTCGCCAGCACTCATTGTCTGAGCATTTGTCAAAAACAAAATCGGTTTTGTATACTGCCAGCTTCCGTTCTTTTTAATTTCAAGCTCTACTCCGCTATCAAAATCATTTTTTCCTTTTCCGTTTTTTGTACGCGAAATTGCATAAACTTTATTTTCTGCACAAAATCTGCCGGAAATTCTTGAAACATTTCCTGTAAGACCGCCTCTGTTTCCACGAACATCAAGAATCAAACATCTTGTATCTTTAAGCGCTTCAAGAGCAATATCTATGTCGCTTGCCCAGTCCTGATTCTGATTAATTCCAGTCTGTCCGCTTGAAAAAGATGCAATATGAATGTAGCCCACTGTGCTGTCTGTTTTCAGTCTTCCATATGTGATGATATTGTTTCCACACTTTCTTGGTGAATCAATATACTGCGCACAAACTTCATTCAACGAAAAAGCATCAGGCGGAAGAATATCTTCTCCAGAGTTCATACTTCCAAAAGGAGTTTTAATATAAACATGTGAATCCTTGAGTGTGTAAAGCATTGCAGCACATTCAGCAAAAAATTCTTTATCTGTCATAGACTCACTGATATTCGGTTTATGAAGCCTGTACTGTTCTTCCCAGTCTACGTTGCGAACCTCAAACAAAGCATAAGTTTCGTTATAATCTTTCCACATAGCATCAAACATTTCGTTATAAGAAGTGCCGGTCATTCCGCCATAAAAAAAGTCGCAGGCACTAAGATTAAATGTACAAAGAAGCCAGATTAAGCAGGCGCCCCAGAATTGTTTAGTTTTGGTTTTGAATGTTTTCATAGTCTTCTCCTATTGATTATTAAAAGCTCACAGTTGCCTTTGTATTAAAGCTTCCGTTCAAATAATAAAGAGGTCGTTCCTTTGGTACTGCAATTCTTGAATATTCAAAGTTTCCTCCTACCCCAAGTGAAAAATATTTATTTACCTTAATGTTATAATCAGCATTCAAAAGAATTGCCTGATAATTATGCAGGCTCAAAAAGTTTCCAAGAGTCAGGATTTTCATAAAATCTTCTTCTGCATATTTCATAAGTCGTGCATCACAACCGGCAAAAGAAGGACGAACTCCATAACCTAAAAGTGGGAGTGCACAAAACAGCGAAACATTATTCTGTTCATTAATCTTATAGTTCAAACCTCCAGAAGGTCCAAGTGAAACAATTCCTGTGATTGAAGGATAATTTTCAAACTGCATATAAACATTTGTGCTGAAATTTCCGCCCGCATAAAAAGTAGTTTTATTCATCTGCTTTACGCCATACAGTAAATCATACTGAACTCTTATTCTGTGAAACTGAAGCTTACTTTGAAATGCTTCGTAATATGATTCACCAGTTATTGGATCAAAGTTTCTGTAAGATACAGCTGTTTCTGTCATTGCAGAAGTTGGTTTAGCATAAAAATAATCAAGCGTGATTTTGTGCATAAAATCGTTACTGCGGATTGTTGTTTCCAATTGAAAGCGCGGACTGAGCAGACTTTGAGAAATACTGGCAAAAGTAGTTTCTTTATAGCAGCCAAAAGTCCAGTCAATGCTGAATGCAATATCAACCGAAGTTTTCTGCTGTTCTGCAAATACTGCCGGCAAAGACAGTAAAACGCTTAAAATAATGATAAATAATTTTTTCATAAAACCTCCGTTACATTTGCGATGATAATATAAGGCGGTTCATAAAGATATTAGGGAAAGCACGGAATTTTTGCGATTTTTAAAAATCAGGGGAAACCCTTAGATGTCATTTTGAAGGCGTGAAAACAATTCCAGTCTGTTTTTTACACCAATCTTTTTATAAATATTTCCAAGATGAGTTTCGATTGTTTTTTCACTTACAAAAAGAGCCTGGGCAAGTTCTTTGTTTGATTTTCCTTCGAGCAAAGCAAGAATGATTTCCTGTTCGCGTCTGGTAAGTGAAAAGTTTTTTACAAATTCAGGATTCAGTGATTTTTCTGTTTTAGAAACCGGAGCTGCAAAATAAAAGCGGTAGAAAATATAAAATACTAAAAGCGAAATTGAAATTATAAAAACAAAAGGAATTTCTTCTATAAAAAACGCAAATACAAGGTTGATTAAAGCAAGGATAATAAAAATCCATTTTTCTTTTTTGAAAACACCGCTGTCAATTCGTTTATGAAATATAATTGCAAGAAGAACCGAAATACCTGCAGGTACCCATATTCCGCTGATATTTATAATAGTAGAAAGAAGTTTTGCATCTTTAGTTATGACAGCAAAAACAATTTCTGCAGCTATAAAAAGAATTGAATAAAAAAGAGGAAGCTTTCTTACAAAGGCGTTTGTGCTTACACGAATCAAATCAAAACCAAGACTGATAATTCCGTAAGAAAAACAAACTCCAAGAAAAAGTCCTATTATGCTTAAGAGCAGGATATTTGTTATGCCTGCATTTCTTTCTGTTACAAAATAAGATTCTGTGCTCAGTACAAAAAATGAAACAAGAACTAAAAGTACATCAAAAAAGAAAACCTTTTTATAACGCAGAAAAAACAAAAGAGAAATTACAGCAGCCGCAAAAGATGCCAGACAGGATGTAAACAAAATTGCTAAATTCATCTTTCAAAAACCTTGCGACCGCCAATAAATAAAGCCTTTACTTTTCCGGTAAGCTCTTTTCCTTCAAAAGGTGTTGCCTTTCCTTTAGAGCAGAACATTCGTGAATCAACAGTCCAGTCTTCTTCGGGATCAACAAGTGTAAGATCTGCATTGTAGCCCGATTTTAAAAGTCCTTTTGTAAGTCCAAGGATTCGAGCCGGATTTGCAGACATCAACTGACTGAGCTTTTGAGGTGTAAAATTATTTTCTTTTACAAGTACTGTATTACAAACAGCATAGGCAGTTTCGAGCCCCGTAAAACCAGGACTTCCACCAGCTTTATCTTCCATTGTATGTGGAGCGTGATCTGTAGAAATAACATCTATTGTTCCGTCACGCAGGCATTCAATAAGAAGCTGTCTGTCTTCTTCACTTCTAAGCGGAGGATTTACAAGCGCACGGATAAGCGGTTCTTCTGTTCCTGCAAGCGCCAGATGATGAGGTGTTGCTTCTGCAGTAATTTCAAAACCAGGTGCATATTCTTCGCCGTTTGCTTTGTCGTATTTTGCATTATAAATCTGTTCAAGAACATCTTTTGTACTTGCGTGGCAGATATGAATGTGACAGCCTGCCTGTTTTGCAAGCATAATGTTTCTGGCAGTTGCTGTATCTTCGGCAAGTCGGAGTAAATCATTTGCCTTGCTCAAGTTTAATTCTATCTGTTCAATTGCGGCCTGTTCAACATCATCAGGATTATACCCTTCTTCGCAGGTTCCCCAAGAACTCAAGCCTATAGCCTTCATAATTTCAAGCGCATTTTTACGGAAAGGTTTTGCCTTTTCACCAAGTGCAAGGTCTTCACAGTGACAGCTTACAATCACACCTTTTTCGGCAGCCTTTTTCATACCGTCGAGCATGACGCTACTGGAAATAACATCGCGTCCGTCTTCACTGATTACAGGAATATAATGGCGGTCAAGTTCATCAAGCTGGGAAGTATCCTTGCCTTCAAAATCCTTAGTAATGCTCACTGTCTGAAAAAGATTAGTAAGACCAATAGCAGCAGCCTCTGATTCAATCTGCAAAGCCTGGTCCATAGAAGAAACTACAGGACTTGTATTTGGCATGGCAACAATAGTTCCAAAACCACCAGCCGCAGCAGCATGAAGTCCACTCTGCAAATCTTCCTTCTGTGTCTGGCCAGGATAACGAAGATGAACATGCATATCAATAAAAGCCGGAGTTACAGTAAGCCCGCGCGCATCATAAAGCTCAAGCTTACAATCCTGGTCACGTCCATCCTCTGCAAGAACACTGTGAGCAAGCACCGAAGCAGTTTCCTGCGAAGTAAAGTAGCCCTGAAAAACTGCACGAATGTCACTGTCAATAATAAGCAGTGCTCCCGGAGTGTCCATGCTTTCGTCGAGAAGTCTTGCATTAAAAATCAGAGTTGCCTTAGTCAATTAAACATTACCCCCAGCCTGGTATAAGGTGTCGCAATATTCACATTTATAAAGTCCCTTTTTCTTATCTGCAAGAATAAAGGTTGGTGTTATGTAATGTTCAGTCTGTGTAATACAGCGCGGATTTTTACAATTGAAAACTCCACTTACCTTTGCAGGCAGTTCCATTGTAATTTTGCGCACAATCTTTTCGTCTTCAATGACGTTTACGCAGATATTTGGATCAATAAACCCAAGCACCGAATAATCAATGTTTATGATGTTATCAATCTTAATGATATCTTTTTTGTCAGTTTTTTCTGAGTGTACGTTCTGAATCAGGCACGAAGTAAAAGGTGCCTTATCAAGACCAAGCCACTGGTAAATCTTCCAGCCGGAACCTGCACGAATATGATCAATTACAAGACCGTTTTTAATAGTATTTACGTTTAACATTTACACACCCCCACTCTTAAAGAGCCCCAGTCAATTTTGCAATCAAGGCCATTCTGGCATACATACCGTACTTAACCTGCTTAAAGTAAGCGGCTCGAGGATCGTTATCTACCTCCGGCGTAATTTCGTTTACGCGTGGCAGCGGATGAAGTACAATCATATTTTTGCGTGCAAGCTTCATTTTTTCTGTATCAAGAATGTAGCTGTCTTTAAGGCGGATATAATCCTGTTCATTAAAGAATCGCTCCTTCTGAACACGTGTCATATAAAGAACATCAAGCTCATGTATAACTTCATCAAGGCTTTCTACAATTTCGTACTGAACACCTGCAGGCTCAAGAACATTTGTAATAAGATAATCCGGAACACTAAGCTCTTTTGGACTTATGAAAATAAACTTATTGCCCTTAAAGTTTCGCAAGGCTTCTGCAAGGGAATGAACTGTTCGTCCAAACTTAAGGTCGCCGCAGAATCCTACAACATGATTGTCCAGGCTTCCAAGCAGCTGACGGATTGTTACAAGGTCAGTAAGTGTTTGTGTCGGGTGATAGTGTCCGCCGTCTCCTGCATTGATAATAGGACAGGCTGAATATTTACTTGCAAGTAGCGCAGCACCCTCTTTTGGAGTTCGCATTGCAATAACATCGGCATAAGATGAAACAACGCGGATTGTATCTGCCAGAGTTTCCCCTTTTACAGTCGATGTATTGTCGGCATCTGAAAATCCTTCTACCGAACCACCAAGACGCAGCATGGCAGCTTCAAAACTCAACCTTGTTCTTGTACTCGGCTCAAAAAAAAGTGTCGCAAGAATTTTCCCGCGACACACTTCGTTAAACGATTCTGGATCTACAATAATCTGCTCTGCCAAAGAACAAAGCTCTTCAATTTCCGATACAGTCAAATCATCCGGCTGTATTAAA
>JAFZLJ010000094.1 GCA_017551545.1 Treponema sp.
ACCGTTGCAGTCCATTCAAAATCACCTGAATCATCTTTCTGTTTAAATGCATCAGAAAGCTTTAACTTCCATGAGTCTGTTTCTTTGTCTGGTCCATTATAAAATACAATAAACCTTGGAGTAGGAATTTGAACGAGATGATTACTTAGAATATTCATTTTATTCTCAATAATGTAGTCATGATACAAAAGAGAAAAATAAAACAAACCCCTGAGAGGCATATTGGGATTTTGTGAACTTTGCTGTTCGTATAAATCCATTTCTGAATCGATAAGGAATGAAATGTCATTATGCATAGAAATATAGATAACATTTTCAATTGTGTTGATTTTTAATGCATCAGGGTTTTCATAATGTGTCCCATTTAATGCATTATAAAGCTGAAGCCTCCATTCCTTGCTGTCATTGCTTTCACGTCCAAATATAAATTTGAACAGCTTGTCTTTGTACTCTCTTTGATAAAGAACTGATAATTCGTTTTCCATTGTTTTTTACCTCGTAAATTAATTTGAACATAATTTCCCAGCCGCGACGCAACTATAGTGGAATAAAAATTCCTATACTATAGTTAACAAAAAATTTTTCTTTTTTAGGAAGTAAAATCAGAAAAAATCTTAAAAAAATCCAAAAATTCTTTAAAAAACCCGCAGAATCAAGTATAATTATTTAAATACTTTCAGAGGCATCTATGATAAAAGAATTTCTTGAATACGAAACTGTCCGAAACAATGCGCTCAAGCTTGCAAATAAGATTTATAAGGATGGATTTATTCCAGATGTAATTTACTGCTCGCTGCGGGGTGGGGCTTATATGGCTAATATCATCAGCGAGTATTTTAAAATTATAAGCAAAGTAAAGAAATTCCATCCGGTGCTTTATGCAGGAGTTGTGGCGCGTTCTTATTCCGATGTTGCTCAGCATACAAAGGTTTTTATAGACGGCTGGACTTATCCGCCTGAAAATCTGCGTCCGGGAGATAAAATCCTTCTGGTCGATGACATTTTTGATTCAGGCCGTACAATCAATTGTCTTGTAGAAACTCTTATGAACAGTCGTGGTATTCCGCGCGAAGATATTAAGGTTGTTGTTCATGATTATAAATATTTTACTTACTACAATGAGCAGCTTCCTATTCAGCCTGATTATTACTGCCGCAAATTCGAAATCAATTCTCCGGACGAAAACCGCTGGATTCACTATATGAGTCATGAACTTGTTGGCCTTAGCAAAAAAGAACTTGAAGATTATTATTTTAAGGACGACCCTGAACTTATTGATGTTCTTTCCCCTTATCTTGGAGATAAATAAAAAGTAAATGAAAAAGCTGATTGTTTTTATAGTAAGCATTTTTTTCTCTGCTGCTGCATTTGCTCAGCTTAAAGTAATTAGTCCAATCGAAGGAACCTTTGCAAACCGCCAGATGCTTGTGCTCGAAACAGACGGAACAGGGGAGTGCTTTTATTCTTTAAACGGCACCGACCCGGAAACATTTGGTTTTGCCTACGACGGACCTGTTCTTATTGACCTTGACGGCCCTGTCGAAATCCGCATTGCAAAAACAGGAAAGAATAAAGAAGAAATTACTGTAAAATATACGGTTCTGCCCGACAACGCATTTACTGCTTCTTACAGTTCTTTTATTTCTTCCTTTTATGATTCCGGTATTTTGAATTACACTTCGGGCTCCATTCTTTCTATTCCAGAAACACTTCAATACAGCTTTGGTCTTCCGCCTGATTCTTTTCTTGCGGGGCGCGACCTTTCAATTTCGCAAAGTTCAGTTTTGACCCGCTATATTCCCTGCACCTTGCTCGACCAGGCCAACGGAAAAAAATGGCGTTTTATTATTAAAACCTTCCCGCAGACAGCAGGAGTTTACAGCCGTCGCGATGTTCCTTTTGTAATTACAGACTGGGACACAATTACTTTTACAAACGAAAATTACATTTACAAAATAGATTCTGAATACTGGGAGCTTCCTAAAAAAAGCATTAAGCTTGACCGTTCTGTAAGCCATATGATCCGCTGGCAGAATCTTGAGTATAAGGAAGGAAACCCTATAGACTTTTTTGTTCTTCCTCCAAAGCCCCAGCTTGAACAGACAACCGGTGATGACGGAAGCCTGATTTTTAATTTGCAGGGTGATCCTTCTTATTCAATGAGCGTGCTTTCTTCCGGCGGTTCCGGCTCAACAAGTTATCAGGAACTTTTTACTCAACTTGGAGTAGACACTTTTTATGGCGACAGTGTTTCAGGTACTCTGCAGATTGGATTTTATACAAATTCAGTTTACCAGGGAATGCTCGAAGTTCCTTTTGCCATAAACAAGAGGCCTCCTTCAACTCCACTCATTTCTACAACTGCCGCATCGTTTTATTCAAGAGAGCCTGTTGCAATTTCTATTAAAGGCGAAACTTCAAGCGATTTATATTATGCAATAAGTGAACCATATACAATCACTTCTGCTTCCGAAACATATTCACAGGATTCTGCAGTTTTTGCTTCTATTCGCGCAGATAATTTTACAAAGGCCGATTCTTCTTCATTAAGCTTTGTGCTTTCTCCTGAAGGAAACGGCGCAGTTTATTTTAAGGTAGCTGCATATTCTAAAAATGAAAAAAATATTGGTCCTGTTGCAACCTACGGTGTGATTATTGACCAGTACAATTATTATTACAATTCTTTTGCCGATGCTTCTATTGCCGACGGTACTTCTTTACGGCCATATGCAACTTTTGACCAGTGTATTCAGGCAATCAATAAAGGCCGTTATGCATGTCTTCAGGTAAAGGGTCAGCTTGTTGTTCCTGCAGGCGTTCATTACATTGTTTCAAATTGTCTTTTTGTAAACGAAGATGATGCTTCGCTTGAGTTTGAGCAGGGTGCAAGTCTTGTTGTAAAAAATTCAAATCTTACAATTGAAAACTTTACAATCTGTGCTGCCGGTGATGGCAAGGCTTTGTATAAAATAGACGGAATTGTTCCATATTTTAAACTCGAAGATTCTGTGCTTGATATTAAAAACTGTCAGATTGCTGCCTTGTTTGATTCAAACGGATTATTTACAGAGGCAATCCGTTCTTCTGTAAATGTAAGTGGAACTATTGCTTCTGTTTCTGCTTCAAGCTATGCGTCGTTTATTTCGGGTGTGCGCACAAATGTAAATATTCAGAATTCTTCCATTAATACTACAGCTGCTACTTCTGTAATTCTTTCGTTGAATCAGGGTGATGTTTATATAAGCAACAACTCATTTAAAATTTCCGGTGAAAAGGGAAGAGTAGCTGAATTCTTTGCGGCTACAGGTACTCTGGAAAAGAACAGCTATAAGGCAAGCCTTAAAAACGCTTCTAATTCGGCTCCGGTCTATACCGATTCTGCATGCAGCATTACACAAAAAGATGACAGTAGGTTTTGATGAAGCAGGCCGCGGACCTTTAGCAGGACCCGTTGTTGCAGGGGCTGTAATTCTGCCTCCAGATTTTCCAATTGAAATATTAAATGACTCAAAAAAGCTTTCTGAAAAGAAACGTTTGTATGCCGAAGCCCTTATAAAAGAAAAAGCCATGTGGGGCATAGGAATTGTAGACCACAAAAAAATTGATGAAATAAATATCCTTCAGGCCAGCCTCTTAGCCATGAAACTTGCATATGAAGATTTGCAAAAACGCTTTGGCGTTAGTCCATCAAACGGTATAACCGACGGCACCTTTATCCCAGATGTTCCTTTTGAATGCCGCGCCGAACCCAAAGCCGATGCAAAATATCCGTGCGTAATGGCTGCTTCAATAATTGCAAAAGTGTGCCGCGACCGTATTATGTGTGAATATGATAAATTGTACCCGGAATATGGATACGCAAAACACAAGGGTTATCCAACCCCTGCCCATAAAAAAATATGCCGCCAGTTGGGCCCATCCCCAATCCAGCGGCTTTCATTTAAGTATTAAAATAGTGCGGTCCCTGAGCCTGTCGAAGGGTGACCCGACAATCTATTCTTCAGAAGTAACTTTCTTAGACACAACATGTACTCGTCCAGTTCGTTTAATTCCGTCATCAACCTTTGCGGCAGGTTTATCGCTTTTTACACGGTACACTTTTTTAGCAGTGTTTCCTTTAGAGTAGGCTGCATCCTTAGCAGCACGCTTTTCCTTAGCTGCCTTCTGGCGAGCCTTGCGGTCCTTTTCTATAAACTCCAAAGATTTATCCATTCCCTGAAGGAACTTCTGCATATCTTCGGCAAAAATCGCAATCTGATGTCTGTCTGCTTCAACGCCGTCTCTGTTTTTGCTTTCAACAATCTGCAGGAATACATCGCCTGTCCTGTTTTCTTTTACATTAAAAAAATATGAACGGTTATCCAAATAAATCTGAGTTGTAAATAATTCACCACGTGCGCCCATTTTAAGCCCCCATAAACTATGAGAACAATACCATAAAAAGATAGGAAAATCAATTATTTAGGCAAACTTGTTGTCTGGCCAAGCTTGGAGTGCGGGCCCCAGCGACGGCAAAAAATAAGGCCTCTCCCCAGTCTTTCGTTCGCCGTATTGGCTTTGCCAATACGAACTCGCTGACTGGGGGCCCCCTCATTTTTTGCCTGCGTCCCACACTCCAAGCTTGCCCAGACAAAGGAATCATAAAGAATTAATTGTTCTTCACAATATGGTATTGTTCTTATATAATAAAACCATGGTTTTAAAGAATTTTATAGTTTTTGAAGGTATAGATGGGGCGGGGACTAGTACGCAGATTAAGAAGATTGTAAAGCGGAACTCGGAGAAATTTATTGCTACTGCGGAGCCTACTGGTGGAGAAACCGGGAAGTTTTTAAGAAGGATGCTTTCTGGTGAGTTTAAGGTTGATGAAAGAACTAATGCTTATCTTTTTGCAGCAGACAGATGTGAACATATTTTTGGGAAAGGTGGAGTAAAAGAACTTTGCGAAAGTGGTAAAACCGTTGTAAGTGACCGGTATTTCTTTTCAAGCCTTGCATACCAGTCTGTTTCCTGTGGAATTGAACTCCCAATACTTCTTAATTCACCGTTCCCATTACCAGAATATTTATTTTTCTTTGAAATAAATCCGGAAATTTCTTTGGGCCGTGTAAATGCACGTAATGAGCATAAAGAAATCTATGAAAACCTTGAAGCACAAAAGAAAATAGCAGCGCTATATGAAAAAGTAATAGCTATGTACGAATCCGACCCAGCAAAACGTGAAGAAATGAAGATTGTACGCATAGACGCCACAAAATCAATAGAAGAAATATCTAATTTAATCTGGGATAAATTAAAATAATAATTCCAATTTGAAAATCTTCCCAAGTGGGACGCAGGCGAAAAATGAGGGGGGGCCCCGTTCAGCGAACTCATAACGGCTTAGCCGTTATGGTGAACGAAAGAACGGGGAGAGGCCTTATTTTACGCCGTCGCTGGGGCCCGCTGGGGAAGATTTTCCACATGAATACATATTTAATAATATTTCTTTATTTCCTAACATTCATCTTTTATTATTCCGATAATCAAAATGTGAAAAAGCTTATTTTATTTTTAGTTTTCGCCAGCATTTTATTTACAATTCCTCTTTCTCCAACCCACGCCTACATGGTCAAATACAAGGAAGACTGGTACAAGCTTTATCACGTTCACTACCAGCAGTATCCCGATGACTGCATAGAAAACATCTACTGGCTCGAAAAAGCCGCTCAGGCCGACTTCTGTAATCCTCAGTATGTTGATTTTAAGATAGAATCAGAAAAACAGTGGGAAAAATACCGCTACCTGTTCCAGATGCATATAAACCTTAAGCTTATTGAACAGCATCTGCGTCTTGGTAGAATCTACGATAAAAAATGCATTTATTTTTACGACAGTCCGTGGAAAGATGAATATTTACGAAACATGGAAAAAGCGTTATCTTGTTATGAAGCAGGCTTGTACTACTGGCAGGAAGCCAAGGTCTGGTGTGAAAAAGCAAGTGCGCCTTCGTTCAGCTTTCTTTTTATAACAGACAAACAGGCGTGGGAAGACGAGAATGCCCGCATAGTCAGCGGAGACCTTGACTATGAACGCATGCTCACCCGTGAAATTGAACGCCTCAAGAAAAACATCGAAGAACTCCAGACAATGGACAAGACCTACTAAGGTTTTACTATGGATTACAAATCACATTATTTTGACTGGGCCGCAACTAGTCCGGTAGACGAAGATATTTTAAAGCAGGCAGTTGAACTCACTCTGACTGACTGGGGAAATCCTTCTAGCACACACACAGTTGGAAAAAACGCACGCACACTTTTGGAGCAGGCCCGCGAACGCTCTGCTAAAGCACTTGGAGTTAAGGCAGATACTATTTATTTTACAAGCGGCGGTACCGAAAGCGACCAGATTCCACTTTTAGCCCAGTTAGTAAAACCCGCCCCGGGAAGGATTTTATTCAGTTCAATCGAACATCCGGCTGTACGCGAACAGGCCCTTGCTCTTAAAAAATGCGGCTGGCAGGTTGAATCAATTCCTGCTGACAAAAACGGAATAATCACCCCGCAGGCAGTAGAAAGCCTTCTTACTTCTGATACAACCTTAGTCTGCATCATGGCAGTAAACAATGAAACAGGAGTAATTCAGCCCATTTACGAAATTGCAGATGCCATTACAAAATGGAGCAGTGGAAAGCGTAAACCAAAATTCCATGTAGACTGCGTCCAGGCTGCCGGAAAAATCCAGCTGAATCTTTCATATCCTGGAATTGATTCTGCAGCCTTGAGCTCTCACAAAATCTGCGGTCCTCGTGGAATCGGAATCCTTTATGTAAAAGATCAGTTCGATGTCTTTTTGCGAGGCGGCGGTCAGGAAAAAGGAATGCGAAGCGGTACAGAAAATGTTCTTGGAGCAGTTGCATTCTCTCTTGCTTTGGAACGCTACTACAACAAAGATAATTCCCAGCAGCGCCAGACAACAGATGACTTTGTAAAAAAACTTGCCGAACTTAAAGGCTGCACAATAGTTCCACAAGGCCGCCTTGAAAACCCTGAACTCTTTTCACCATACGTAGTCCAGGCCGCCTTTGACCATATCCCGGGAAACGTAATGCTCCGCGCCCTCGATTCCCAAGGTTTCTACATTTCCACCGGCAGCGCCTGCTCATCCAAAAAGAACAAACGCCCCGTCCTGGAAGCCATGCACATCACACCACAAATCAGCGAAAATGCCGTAAGATTCAGCTTCGGGTCTCATACAACCGCTCAGGCAATTGATGAATTGTTTGAAGCTGTAGCAAAAGTGAACGCCCAGTTCAATAAATAGTTTTTCTTGTTATTATAATACTTGTATGTTAGAATAAAATAATTAATTCATAGGAGCGAGCAATGAAACGTTTTATTCTATTAATAACATTTATTATTCCTTTATTTATCTTTTTTTCATGTAATAATTTTCTGGATGCAGGTAAGATAAGTGAGGATATCAAGAATACAATAGAAAAGAACAATGCAAAACAGGTTAATGTAGTAGTAGCTTGTCCGGAAGAAATTGGCAAGGTTTACCCTAACAACGAACAATCCGTAAAACTTGGCTTTGATTTTGAAGTACAGTTTATTTTAAATTCCAAAAACTTCTATATATGTGATTTGTCTACAGTTTTTGAAGCAGTAAGTAAAATTGATCAATCAAAAAGTATGGATGATTATGTAGAGTTTTCTGCTATTCCACAGACAATTGAAGATAAGTTGAATAATCTTTATAGGGTTAATGTAAAAGTTACAAATTATTCTGAAAATCTTTTAATACGTCCTAAATGTGAAACCTTGCCGGCTATAGAAAAAATCCTTACAAATATCAATGCAGGAGCTGTCCCTGCAAGTACACCGGTTATGGTAAAATTTTCTACCGAAATGAACGGAAGTCAGCTTGATTTTGAAACAATACATCTTTCTTACAATGGTATAGATTTAAAAGAATACTTTTATACTCCTGTTATGAATGAAGAGAAAAATATCCTTATAATTCAAACAAAAGGAAAGGATTTCCAGCGTTATATAACTAATTCTCTAAAACGAGATTTTGTTGATGTTAAGGTATCTTTTGATGATTCAATTTCAATTATTAAAGAAGGGGTAAGCGTTCCTTTAAAACAGAATGATTTAACCTCTTTTACTGTTGTTTATAATCCCCAACTTGATGATACTCCTCCTGTAAAAATGAATAATAGATGTTTTGTAACTGGAAAAGAGATTAATCTGAATAATGCAGATGAGCTTGAAGAACAATTCTATTGTGTTGAAAATCCGGAAGATAATAATCTTAGATTATATCGCGCTAAACAAAACATATATGTATGCGGGCATTATAATGATCCTGAAAGTGGAATTAGTAAAATTACGGTTTATACCCAGAGAGAGTATCTGAATGACTATAATGAACTTTGTTATGAAAAGAAGTCAAAGGAATATTATGTAGATACATCTGTTCCTTATTATAGAGTAAATGAAGCAGGTAATACAGATTTCTGCATTCCACATGAAATTAACGGCAAGGACGGAACTTATTCTATAAGGTATGTTGTCGAAAATGCCTGCGGATTATATGCAACAGGAAGCCCGACTGTAAAATTCTATAAGGAAACATCATTAAGTGGAAATCTTATTGTTAGAAATGTTGATAGTAATTCTTTTGATAGTCCTGAAGTATTTAATCGAAACCTTTATAAATTGAAAATCCCAAAAATAGCCGGTTATGATATTTATGACGAAGATTACGATTATGGTGTGAATATTTATGGAGCAGATAAAATCAAATATGAGTTCGGAGAGTTTCCTTTATATATTACTTATGTTGCCAAAGATGGTAAAGAACGGACAGAAAGATTTCAACTCAATACGGATATTCCTGATAGTCCATATTATTATTATGATTTACAGGTAAATACTGCAGATATTCCAGGTTGTACTTTTACAATAAGCGGAGAAAATGATATTGGTAATGAATTTGTACATACTTACACAATTCCTTCCGAACCTTTTATTGTTGATTGAGAATGGTATAATGGTTGGCCAACGTGTACATCAATAACAGGGGATCAATACTATGTTCCTTACTGGTATGACGAAAATAATAATTTTACAGAGGTTCCAACTCGTAAAGGTGAAAGAATTTGGTATCAATCAGGAAAAGATTATTACATTACCATGGGTACTAATTTACAAGGACCTTTAAAACTGATAAACGACGACACAGCTGTTGGAGTTATTGATGCGGAAATTCAATTAGATAGCATAGAATATGAACCTGCAGAGGATGACCCAAGAGAATTTTATGTAACTCTTAAGGTTAATCCTGATGAATGGGAAAAATATGATGAAATTTATATAACAAATTACAGATATTTTAGTGGAAGAAAATATTTCGATAAAAAAACTAATTCTTTGAAATATCGTACAGAATGCTATCTCTTTAGATTTTTCGACGATATTTATATGTATGCACTTGATAAGAATGGAAAATTAATAATAAATTCAGTTGATATAGGTCCCCTTGATGTAGAACAGAGTAAGAAAGTTGATAAAATTTTGCCAGATATTCAAATTTCAAAAAACGAAGAAGCATATGTTTTCACAATTTGGGAAGATCAAACAGAAATTGAAAGTGCTTCAGTAGAATTTGCAAATAAATCACTTTCTGGTTTTAGCTGGAATAACAATTCAACAAACCCGGATGATGAGATAAATCCTGAAAATGGTGGCTCAACATCAGGAAATCAATTAAAATCATCATATCTAAAATTGATTAAGAGATATATATTTAAAAGCGAATATGGGTGGCGTTGTTATGTTCCATTTTTAGAATTAACTGTTCCTGTCTGGATGATACATGGTGGAGGCGACCGGTTAATAATTAAAGCAAAAGATACTGCAGGAAATGTATTTAAAGACGATTTTTCTCTTGATTTAACAGTTTGTGGAAAAGTGAAAAGCCATTCTAAAAATAACGATAATGTTGATATTTATGAAGCTGAAAACTATATAAATGCTGCAAATCCTGAATTGAAGATTGAAAGGTGGAATAACGGATGGGGCAATAATTATTTTGCGAATGAATATAACTATTCTGAAGATAATCGAACTTTTGAATTTACTTTTAATCGCAGTATAACAAATTCTGGTTTTTATAAAGTATCTTCGAGTCCAGATAGTTCTTTGTCAGGAAATTATTATATACCTTATATTTATTATCAGGCTAATGATAATCATCATACCGGTTTTTATGACTATTTAATATCTAATCCTGGAAACAATAAATCTGTTCTTGTAATGTCAGATGCTCCTGTTTTTGTATGTACTTATTCTATTAGTTGTCCTTATAGTGAAGTAATAAACTGGACTATCGAAGAATGGGAGCACTATACACTTACAACAAATGAATCGGTAATGAGCAATTTTTCATCAAGTAAGCATGAATTAACGGCTCATCCTACAGAAGATTCGGATAATCCTGTGCCAGAGGGACATTGTTTTGTTGTAGTTGCCTATTTTGCTGATGGAAGCAAGGCCAAGAGTGATGTTTTTACCAAGTAGTTTAAATCTTTGATTTTTTCTGCTTTTCGTCATATAATAAGACTATGAGTACACACATTAACGCACCAGAAGGTGCAATCGCAGATACAGTTCTGCTGCCTGGTGACCCGCTCAGGGCTAAATTTATTGCAGAAAATTTTCTGGAAAACGCAGTTTGCTATAACGAAGTGCGCGGAATGTTTGGTTTTACCGGAACTTATAAAGGTAAAAAGATTTCTGTTCAGGGAACAGGAATGGGGCAGCCGTCGCTTTCTATATACGCACAGGAGCTTTTCCAGTTCTATAATGTTCAGAAGGCTGTTCGTATTGGAACATGCGGTTCAATCCGTGAAGATGTAAAGGTTCGCGACATAATTATTGCAAATGCTGCCTGTACAGATTCAGCACTTCAGAGTCAGCGCTTTGGACTCATGCATTTTGCACCTGTTCCAAGCTTTGAGCTTTTGAACAATGCTTATAACACAGCAAAGGAGCTTGGCCTTAAGGCTGTAGTTGCTCCTTGTGCTTCAAGCGACCGCTTTTACGACGAAAACGAAAACTGGAAGCTCTGGAAAAAATTCGGAGTTGCAGGACTTGAAATGGAAGCAGCAGAATTGTATACACTTGCTGCACAGTTCAACCGAAAGGCACTTGCAATTCTTACAGTAAGCGACCATATCATAACAGGCGAAGCAACAACCGCCGAAGAACGCCAGCTCACATTCAAAGACATGATGAAGCTTGCGCTCGAAACAGTAATTAAGGAGTAATTCATGAAACCAACACTACTTGTACTTGCAGCAGGAATGGGAAGCCGCTATGGTGGCGTAAAACAGATAGACGGAGTAGGCCTTCACGACGAATGCCTTCTGGACTTTGCAACTTATGACGCAATGAAAAGTGGCTTTGGAAAAGTTGTATTCATTATCCGTAAAGATATTGAACAGGCATTCCGCGAGCGCCTTTTTGACCGTGTAGCACGCAACTGTGATGCAGAATATGTTTTCCAGAATATGGACAGCCTCCTCACACCACAGCAGATTGCAGACAGCAAAGACCGCGCAAAACCATGGGGAACAACTCACGCCGTTTTGTGTGCCGAAAAAGCAATCAACGCTCCATTTGCAGTTATCAACTCTGATGACTATTATGGCCGCCAGGCTTTTGAAGTTCTTGGAGGCTATCTTTCTTCTATAAATAACGATTGTACAGAGCATGCCATGGTTGGATATGTTCTTGGAAACACAATGAGCCGTTCCGGTTCTGTAAGCCGCGGTGTATGTACTGTAAAAGACGGCTGCCTTGATACAATCGTAGAAAATCTGAAAATCTACTACGACGAAAAAGATCAGATTATAAGTGATATTGACGGCGAAAAGAAGCTGCTCACAGGAAAAGAGTGGGTTAGTATGAACCTGTTCGGATTTACTCCAAAGGCATTTGAAGAGTTCCACGTTTACTGGGATAACTTTATTGCAGCTAACTCAACTGCGCCAAAAGCAGAAGCACTTCTTCCAGTTTCGGCTGGTGACATCATCGCTCACGGCAAAGGAATCATCAAATTCTTTACATCTCAGGAAACCTGGTTCGGCATGACCTATCCGGAAGACCGCCAGCTTGTAAAGGACGAAATTGCCAAGAAGATCCGCGACGGTTACTATCCAGAGAAGTTGTGGGAGAAATAGACGTCATTGCGAGGAGCGCAAGCGACGTGGCAATCCAGGAATGAGAATGAATATTAGTATCTGGATTGCCACGCTACGCTCGCAATGACGGGTTGGCACTATGTTAAAACTAAACCCTATTACATCAGAAAAAATCTGGGGCTATGAGCTTTGGATTGCGTCTACTCACCCGAACGGACCTCAAGAGGATTTTGCCAAGGCCTGTGGAGGTGAGTTCCCGCTTCTGGTAAAAATCATACAGGCAAATGACACTCTTTCAATTCAGGTTCACCCGGATGATGCAGCCGCAGTAAAACTCGAAGGCCCGGGCAACCGTGGAAAAACAGAATGCTGGTATGTTCTCGATGCCGCTCCAGATGCCCGCCTTGTCTATGGACTAAAAGAAAACGCAACCAGCGAACAACTCGCACAGGCAATCAAAGACAACGCGCTTGAACCATACCTTAATTTTGTAAACGTTCACAAAGGTGATTTTATTTATATTCCGGCCGGAACAGTTCATGCAATTGGCGGGGGCCTGCGCCTGTTAGAAGTTCAGCAATCGTGCGACCTTACATACCGCCTGTACGACTGGGGCAGGGGAAGGGAAGTTCATATAGAAAAAGGTCTTGCCGTAATAAAAAACGACAAACGTAAACCAATTGAACAATTTACAGGCAGCTTTGAATGCCCATATTTCAGCCTTGAACAGATAAACGTCCGCGGCGGCTGGAGCATGTTCTGCAGTGGAAGCAACCCTGCAAAAGACACGCAACTCCTCTACATACTTTCAACCAACAAAGCCGTAATCCGTACCAGCAGCGAATCTTTTGGCAAACAGATTCTCCCAGAAGAAATCTACGCAGTATTACCGGGAGAAAAAATCACTGTGGAAGGGACTGCAGCAATTATAAGAATCAGATGTAAATAATACACCACCGTCATTGATTCAGATATCTGGATTGCCACGCTTCGCTCGCAATGACGTGGGGTTCCTATGTTGATTTTTACCCAAATAAATTGTATTTTATCTATATGCTTTTATTTTTGATTTTATTACTGCCTTGCGCATTTACCGCATATTGTTTTATCTTAAAAGACAAAAAAATTATCCTGCCATCGGTTGCCGGCTTTTTTACAGCTGTAATAGTTTGTGCCTGCCGCTACTTCTTCTCTTATGAACACAGGCTTATTTATTCGTCATTCTCTGAAAATTTTGTGTATTATCTTTTAAAGCAGAATTTTTTACCAATTATCATCGTAAGCGTTTTATTTGCACTTATTACCCGCGACACTTGGGAATATAAAGTAAAGAACTTTTTCCCTTTGATGTGTTCGTTTTTTGCAGTATATCTTCCGTATTGTGTAATTTCATCTTCTGAATTTTACTATCAGGCTTACGATCTTTTCTTAAAGCCGTTCATTTATCTTGCAATGATTATTCAGATTTCAATCTGCCTTATAAGCTTGTACCAGAGTCTTGTAAACAAAAAGATTGCTTTTGTAATTCTGAATGTTCTGATTATTTTAATATATCTGATTTATCCTGCTGCCAGCGATGCCCTTTACGCCATAAACCACGGCTTCGCACTTATCCTCATTCTGGGAATTGTATACACCCTAATCCCATTTGCACTTCTTGCAATAAAGCAGCTTTTTAATAAATAGGTTAAAAAAAGATACCCGCGTCAAGCGCGGGTATGACATATTGTGTCATTGTCGGGCTTGTACCGCGAGTTTTCGCTATGCGAAAACTCGGTAAGCTGGCTTTAGCCTGCGACACAATCTCATATTAGTCAAGTGCATGTCCTGCAGAACCAAGAACGTTGATGTTCTTGTGCATGTACATCTTCTTTGCTTCGTCACGTGCAGCAGAAAGGAACTGGCGTGGGTCAAAAGCTTCCGGATTTTCTGCAAGGAACTTTCTTACAGCTGCAGTCATAGCAAGACGTCCATCAGAGTCGATGTTAATCTTACATACAGCAGACTTAGCAGCCTTGCGGAGCTGTTCTTCCGGAATACCAACTGAGTCAGGAATCTTTCCACCGAACTGTTCAATAATCTTTACATATTCAACAGGTACAGAAGAAGAACCGTGAAGTACAATTGGGAATCCTGGGAGCTGCTTTTCAATTTCTTCAAGAACGTTGAAAGCAAGTGGAGGAGGAATAAGAACACCGTCAGCAGTGCGTGTACACTGAGCTGGAGTGAACTTACAGCGTCCGTGTGAAGTACCAATAGAAATTGCAAGAGAGTCACATCCTGTCTTAGTTGTGAAGTCTACAACTTCTTCCGGTTTTGTATATTTAGATTCTTCAGCAGCAACTTCGTCTTCTACACCGCCAAGTACACCAAGTTCAGCTTCTACTGTAACATCGTACTGGTGAGCATAGTCTACAACCTGCTTTGTAAGTGCAACGTTTTCATCGTATGGAAGTGAAGAACCATCAATCATAACAGAAGAGAATCCGTTATCGATACAGTCCTTTGCTACTTCAAAGTTTGGACCGTGGTCAAGGTGAAGTACGATTGGAATATCACATCCAAGTTCGTGAGCGTATTCAACAGCACCGCGAGCCATGTTGCGCAAAATGTACTTATCTGCATAAGCACGTGCACCCTTAGAAACCTGAAGAATTACAGGAGACTTTGTTTCAACACAAGCCTGAATAATAGCCTGCATCTGTTCCATGTTATTGAAGTTATATGCAGGAATTGCATATCCACCCTTAATAGCCTTTGCAAACATATCGCGTGTATTTACAAGGCCAAGATCTTTGTAACTAATTATAGCCATAAAAACATCCTTTTTGCCGGTCGTATAGACGCCGGCGGTTCTTTGTTCTATATAATAGATTAAAATGTGTATTTATTAAATAACACTTGCGGTCCCTGAGGCTCTCGAAGGTCCATTTTAAGAAGTTGAAAAATCTACTTTTTTTGCTAGACATAAATATATTATATATTTATAATATAACTATGGCAGTTTCATTAAAGAAGAAATTAGTTACTATCTATTTTCAGGAATTAAAATACCTCATGTTCCAGCAGATTGCTAAAGATCAGAACCGAAAGACTGCAGAACTTGTGCGAGATGCTATGGATGAATATCTTGAAAATCATGCAGCCGGAAAAAAATCATTTTCTGCATGGAAACCAGTTTCATTAGGCGGACTAAAAGAAGGAGCTCAAGACTGGATTTCTAAAGATTATCAGGATGAAATGCTGGGAAGTGCGTTTTGATTGGAATAGATACAACTTTTTTAATTGATTTGGAAATAACAGATTCACCTCGTCATAAAGGAGCGCTAAAACTTTTCAATAAATGGCAGCTAGAAAAGCATTCAGTCCTTGCCATATACTCCCATAGTTTTTTAGAATTTGAACACGTAATTACAGATACAAAACGTTTTAACGCCCCGCTTACAACAGAACAGGCAATAGAAAGAATCTGGTTCTGGCTTGATCAGGAACGCATAAAAATAATTTTTCCTACAGAGGTTTCTCTTAAACGAGCTTTATTATGGAGTAATATGTTTAAGTTAGGACGTAAAAGAATTCAGGACACTCATATGGCTGCAGCATTTGCAGAAGCTGGGGTTTCTGAACTGTGGACCGCAAATCCCACCGATTTTGAAATCTTTGAAACGTTTGATTTAGTGGATTATTCAAAGAGTGAAAAGAAGGGGAATGCGAAACTTTCTGCAAAAGATTTAATAGAACTTAAGGATGAAGGCAGAAAATACTAAGGCGAAGGAGCTTCTGTTGTATAGGGCTTTCATTAAAGACTTATGAAGAAGTTTTATTTTTTAATTAAAACTTGACGTAAAAACTATATAAGTATATATTATTCTTAAGGGTCAAGAGTGCTGCCTTTAAGTGGTGCGTCGAGGTTTCTCACTTGGCTCTCTTTTTTTTGTCTGGAGAGGTTTTGAAAAGAAATAAAAAACAGATAACCTTTGTCTTGCTCCAAAGATATTTAAAACCTGTCATTTGTAGGTTAATTAACTCTAAATTTTATAGGTAAATTTACCTAGAATCTTGCCTAAAAATTGAAAATATATTAGTATACTACTTTGTATTTTCAATTCATCGGTGGTAGCATCAAATGGTTTATTTACAGTCAAAACTTAACAAAAAGACTTTATTGGGTGGGGCGCTGTTTTTAATAGTGCTATTCTTTTTTACTTCGTGCGAAAACTTCCTTAAGGCAGACGAAGTCAGTCAGCAGATTCAGGCCGCAATTGATTATAATAATGCGCCTGCTTATACAATTAAACTTAATTCAGAAAAGGGTTCGGGTGTAATTAGAGCACCTTCAGGTAATGAAACCTTAAAAAAGGTAACGGATGTTTTTAACATTTCCTTTGATGCTGATGATAACTACGAATTTATAGAATGGAAAATCAAAGATATTTCTTCAAATACAGAGCTTGCAAATGGAGATTATCTAGAAATTGATTTTATAGACAAAGATTCTGCCAATTGTACTTTTAAAAAAGCTCCTGATGCCGGAATGCAGTTATGCATAATTCCTGTTGTCGCTCGGCGTCCAAGAATTATTGACAATTATCCAAAGGAATATAATGTATACCGCGATGCTGGTATTCTGGTAATGTTTGACCATGTTATGGATGATAATTCCATACATTATACAAAAGGTGAAATTACTGAGTTGAAAAGACTTTACGACCTTTCAAACAGCGATTTTCTACCGCCAATAGAAGATTTTATACCATCATTAGAAAATTAAAATGAACCAACAAATTGCTACGGTTATAAAAAGGGTAACGAAAAAGTTTATAAAGTTGTAGAAATTACAGATTATAATAAAAACACATCACTTCTAGATAAATTTGGCGAACCAAGCTTTGGAGACCCAAAAACTCTTGTTATTCCAATTGGAAAAGTAAATGATAAATACACATTATTAGATAATGGAACACAGGTTCTTGTTACGCTTAGAAATACCATATCTTATCTTTATAAAAATAAAAAGTCTGTTTCTTTAAAAGATGATGAGCCATGGGTTTATTATGTTGGAAGTAAAGAAGACACAACAGATCCAGTAGTTGATTCTGCATCTACTGTAAAAGCTTGTGATATTGTTGTTAACGAAAGTAATCCATCACAAGATATAGAACAGTCGGTTGTATTGGCTACTTCGTCATCAGAAGCAAAACTCATTTATAATCGTTCTTTAGATTTTAATATTATGGTTTCTGATGACGGTACCGGAACTGCACCATATTTTATTATGAAGTTTAAAGATCCGAGTGGCAAATCTCAGGAAGAAAAGATTTTTTATAATACGGTTACATCTGCAAAAGCAAGAAGTTATATAGGAAAATATACTATTCCTGAAAAATATGGAGACGGAACATATCAAATTACTGAATTTGTTTTTTACGATAATAAAAATCGAACTACAACGCCAAGTGATTTTAAAAACAAATATTTCAAAATTGATTCTTCGGCTCCTTCTGTTAATTATTCTCTTGAACTTGCAGACTCTTCGGCAGATTCTTCAAAGTTTACTCTTACTTATACAAGCACTGATTCAAGTAACACCGTAAGAAAAGGAAAAATTCAGTATAGAGAATATAATTCATCACAAAATCAAGATGAAAGTTGGGAAAACATTCAGGAACAAGACATTTATACTTCTCCATATGTAATAGACGGTTTACAGAATAATAAAAAATATGAGTTTAAAATTCAGTTTATCAATAAATTGGGAAATTCAGCTACTGAATATGTAACAAAATATTCTCGTCCTAATCAAATAAAGAATCTGACTCCATCGATTGTACGAAACACAACAGCAAGTGTAAAAGATGTGCTTAATCTTACCTGGCAAAATCCAGACGAAGCTTTCAATGGTGTATTCGTAGAACTTGTAGATGCTAGTAACAACACGATAATCACATCCAAAGGAGTTAATACAAATAATTGCAAATTCGAAAATCTGGACTTTTCTAAATCAGTAAAAGCCAGGATCTCTGTTTATAAGGAAGACTCTGGTAAAAAGATTTATTCAATTCCTTGTGAATCAGAAGTTATTTATACAAAACCACAAGAGGAATTATACAAAGGACATAATTCATATGGTCTAAACACAACTAACTCAGTAGGAATTCAATTTGAAAAGAATAACGGAATTACAAATTATAAAATACAATACAAATTGAAATCTGCAGCAAATTTACAATATATCGATGCTCCTGATGCTACAAATACTAATAATGCTAGTACTTTTTACTATTATGTAACAGGACTTCAGTCAGGCTATGAATACTCAATACAAATTACTCCGTACTTCCACGATGCTCCAGGAACGCCTTATTCTATTTCGGGATTTACAAAACCTCCAGCAATTAAAGAAGAAACTGTAAAAATTCAAACAATGGATGGAAAAGATTCAAATTATATTAAGGTTTCCTGGGAAAAGCCTTTGGAAGATTGCATTACAGGATACAAAATTTTTCTTTTTAAAGGCACTAAAACAATAGCAGCTGTTAGTATTGGTAATACAAGAACAGAATATACTTTTGATAATAAATGTACATATAATGGAGAAAATATAACAATTGAATATTTGTCTGAGTATAAAATTAGACTTATTGCTGATTCTAATGGCTACGGTTCGGATAAAACTGATATTACATTCACTAGTGCGCCAAAGAATGTTCATATGACTCGCCAATCTGGAGGAATTAAATTTGATAATGATATATATTCGTCATATTCTCCATATAATAATGAGGGAACAAAAATCTATCTTTGTTATGGAAGTACGGTAGAAGAGGCTTTGCAGGGATCTTATTATTATGAAATTACTTTGAGCCAAAAACAATTCATCTTTACTGATTCAGTATGTGAAAAAATTCTTAACGACATAAATTCAGTTGACTGTTATTTCGTAGTTAAAACAGTACCGGCAACAGTCTTAGATTCTTTTGATGGGCCTTATTATTCCGATTCATATTTTGCTTCATTTCCGCCACGACCAGCTACTTCTTATGGTGATGATTACTGTGGTCAAAGTTGGAGCAGTTCACATGAATCGGATAGTTATGTGCCATATTGGTATTATTATAATGCTCAAACCGTAACTTTAAAATGGAAAAATCCTACCCAATGTGACAGTGTAAAAATCTATTATACACCGGATGATGATAAAAATACATGGGTTTTTGCAAAATCTATTACTTCTCCTCAGGAATATGCAGAAGTAACAATAAATCCACAGTATAAAGATATATATGATGTAAATGAAGAAAATTTTGTGATTATACCAGTATATAAAGGTGTAGAATCAAAATATTCTTGGCCATTGTTAATTTCCATTAAATTAATTAATTCATTCAGCAATCTTAATTTACAAGCAGTAAAAGAAGTTGTTGATGGTGAAAACAAAATAAAACTCACCTGGCAAAAGCCAACAGGTATAACTTTTGACCGCTATAATATTGAATATATTAAAAAGACTGCTACTAATCCTGTGAATTTTGATAAGGATAGTCTCACTATTGTTAATGGAAAAATAAAATACAGGGAAGTATCATATAATAATTACGAATATGTCAGTGGTGGAGTAAATAAAAATGAAACTTCTGTTTACACACAAGCTTTGGAGCCGGGAACCTATTTATTCAAATTCAGCATCGTAAAAGATGTAAAGTGGTATTATGAAGAGCTTTATGTAAATTATATCGAGGTAACTATACCATAAAACAAGGGGCTGTCCTAGAAGTAATTAACACTTCAACAAAGGACAGCCTTTTTTGACTTTAAATAGGATTTTGAGTTTTTTTGATGGTCGTTTTTTTTCTTTTAGGCTTTTATAAGTCTTGCAAGTTGTTTAAGATCATATCCA
>JAFZLJ010000095.1 GCA_017551545.1 Treponema sp.
AGACCTTGCCGCAGTAGTAAGTGCTGTTGGAACAGGCGGTACAATCCGTGGTGTAAGCGATTCCATTAAAAGCAAAAGTGAAGCAGTAAAAATTATTGCTGTTGAACCAGCTTTGGATGCCGCTGCCCTTACAGGTATTCACAACTTTACCGAAGTTCCCGAAGAACGCGTTCCAATTGCTCTTAAAAACAAGATTGGCATTTATGATGAAGTACTCATTGGCAAAGTTGATACCGCTTTTGAAGCAGCCCGCACAGTTGCAAAAACAGACGGCGTGCTTGTAGGAAACTCAAGTGGTGCTGCTCTTTGGGGTGCCACTGAGATTGCGAAGCGGCCTGAATTTGAAGGAAAGAATATTGTTGTTATTTTCCCGGATACAGGATTACGCTATTTGAGTACAGATTTGTTTAATGTATGACAATTCAGCAAATAAAGTATGTTCTTGGAGTTGCAGACTGCGGCTCCTTGAACAGGGCTTCTGAAAAACTTTATATTTCTCAACCTTCGCTCACAAGTGCGGTTCACGAGCTTGAATACGAAATTGGTTTTCAGATTTTTTCAAGAAGCTCACGCGGAGTTGCAGTTACCGAACACGGAAAACAGTTTATTGAAGATGCCCGCAAACTTTATAAAAACTACGAAACTTTTGTAACAAAATACACCGAAAAAGAAAAAAAGAATTTTGGAGTTTCCACACTTTATTACGCCTTTGCCCGCACCGCTTTTGTTGACCTTGTAAAACGCTTTTCACCAGAAGGTTATGATTTTGCATTCCGAGAAATGAAAGCCAGTGAAGTAATTGACGATGTTGCACAGGGCCGCAGTGAGCTTGGAATAATTTATTTGAGCGACGGCAACCGCCATGATATCCAAAAGCTTTTAGACACTAACCAGGTCATTTTTCATCATCTTACCGAATGTAATGCATTTGTTTATTTATACAAAGATCATCCGCTTGCCGAAAAATCTTCTATTTCGCTTGATGAACTTTCGGATTTTCAATTTGTAACTTATGATAAAACAGAACTCAGTGCGTTTTTCTCAAAGGAAGTTCTGGAACGCCGCGAGCTCACACAGGCTATTACTGTTGCAGACCGTTCAACAGTATTAAGCCTTTTAAAATCTCTGAACGGCTACACTTTTCTTTCCGGCATCATAGGCGAAGAAAGCGACGGCGACTACATTCCAATTCCATTAAAAAACATCGAAGAAGATTACACCCGCACCTTTGAGCTTGGCTACATCACAAAAAAAGACCTTCACATGAACAACATAGGCCTTACCTACATCGACAATATCCGCCGCATTCTGCATATTGCAGGATTTACCTGCTGATTTTTTACCTCCCAAAAGCTATAGACCTAATCTATAACAACAATAGAAAACTAGTATTATTCAAAAATCTGTATTTCCTATATAACATAGTGGAATAGTGGGTAATGTCATGCCACATCTCCTAATTTTCTATAAATAGTCCAATCGGAGAGAGTTTATTATTTTGAAAATCAGGAATAAGAAGAGGTGTAAAATGAGCAAAAAAATTGCATCACTGATTAAACGACTTTTACCAGTACTTGGGATTCTTCTTACATTTTTAATACAAATTGCTATACCAGACAGTTCGCTGCATTCTTCGTCAAAACATCATTATTATGAAGGATTGCTGTTTATTCTGCTTGGTGTTGCGCTGTTGTTTTTTGTTCTTTCGTTGTTTATTAAAAAGATCCGCGAAGGTCTAACAGAAAAAGGTCCTTTTTTATTAGGAGCTGCCGGGCTTGTAATTGTAATCAATCTTATTACAGCAAAGTTTGCATTGCTCCCTGTTATCTTTTTTCCAAGCTACAATAATATTCTTGCAATCTTTATGGAACAAACAGTTCTTCTGGCAAAGTGTGTAGGATATTCTTTTAAGCTCATGATTCTTGGAGTTTTCTGGGGAATTACAGTTGGTTTTATAACCGGTGTTTTTCTTGGATTTTCAAAAAAAGTTTATTACTGGATTAATCCTTACATTAAATTAATTGGACCAATTCCGGCAACTGCCTGGATTCCTCTTGTACTTACAACTTTCCCGACAACCTTTGGAGCAAGCGTGTTTATTATTGCACTTGCCGTGTGGTTCCCGGTTCAGCTTATGACAAGCTCAGGTATTCAGAATACAAGCAAGGTTTATTTTGAAGTTGGAAAAACTTTGGGCGCAGGAACCTTCTTTCAGGTTTTCAAGATTGCAGTTCCGGCAGCACTTCCAAATATCTTCCAGGGTATTTTTAACGGAATCTGTGCCGCTTTTATTGCGCTCATGACTGCCGAAATGTTTGGAGCAAAATATGGAATAGGCTGGTACATAAGTTACCAGAAAGCAATGATGATGTACGCCGGTGTTTATGCAGGTCTTATCCTTATTGCAGTGTTCTGTACAGTGATTATTACAGCATTGTTCAAGGTTAGAGGCAAGCTTCTTGCCTGGCAGAAAGGACTTATTAAGTGGTAGGTGTGTAAGGCCGCCGCGTAAGGAGAAAAATATGTCTGGAGAAATAAGATTATTAGATATAAATAAAACTTTTAATGAAGGCACACCTGAAGAGGTTGTTGCGCTCAATGGAGTTCATTTTACAATTCCAGCCGGAAGCTTTGTTTCGCTTATCGGGCCTTCTGGCTGTGGTAAGACTACCCTTCTCCGCTGTATTGCAGGACTTGAAACTCCAACAAGCGGCGAAGTTTTTGTTGATGACACAAAAGTAACAAAACCAGGAAGCGACAGAGGCTTTGCATTTCAGCAGGCAAATCTTTTTCCGTGGCTTAATATCCGCGACAACATTGCCTTTGGACTAAAAGCCCGCCACATTTATAAGGAACAGAAAGACGAAGTTGATAAATTTATTGAACTTGTAGGACTTAAGGGTTTTGAAAAATCATTTCCGCATCAGCTTTCTGGTGGTATGAATCAAAGAGCAAGCCTTGCACGTGCGCTTGTTGGTCATCCAAAAATTCTTCTTCTTGACGAACCGCTTGGTGCCCTTGACGCATTTACACGAATGACTATGCAGGATGAAATTTTACGGCTTTGGAAGGAGCACAATACAACAATGGTTATGGTAACGCATGATGTTGATGAAGCTGTTTATCTTAGCGATTACGTTGTTGTAATGAGCCCACGCCCTGCAAAGGTTGAAAAAATTATTGGCATTGATTTAACACATCCTCGTGCGCGCGGTCAGGATGTGTTCTTAAAATATCGAACAAAGATTCTTGAAATTCTGGATTACGCCGGAAAGGTTCAGGAAGTTGAATATGCAATTTAGAAAAGGAGGAATATTGTATATGAAAAAATCATTAATTGCAGGAGTGCTCCTTGTTGCAGCTGCTTCTGTTTTGTTGCTCGGTTGCAGTAAGAAAAATAATGCTGCTGCCAGTGGAAACACAGAACAAAAGGTTGTTCGAATCAACTTCTCTACAGGAAGCTTGTGTCATGCCCCAGTACACGTTGCAATGAAGCTTGGACTTTTTGAAGAAGAGCTTGCAAAAATCGGACAGAAGGCTGAATATGTTCAGGTTGTAGAAGGCGGAGCAACGCTGGGAGAAATGATTGCTTCGGGTAAAGTTGATGCAGGCTACGGTTTGTATGCAACACAGCTTCAGGCAATGGAAAACGGACTTCCAATTTCGTTTACTTCGGGAATCCATATTGGTTGTACAAAATATTATGTTCGTGCAGACAGCGACATTTATTCTGCAGCAGATTTACGCGGAAAAACAATTGGTGTTCCAGGACTTGCCGACAGTGCCGTTATGAATCTTAAGCGAAAGCTTGTAGATGTTGGAATTGGAGTTACAGCAGACAATAATGAAGTAGAATTTATTGCTTATGCTTCTTCTGACCTTGCAATTGCCTTGAACAACGGAGCAGTAGATGTAATTGGTGCTCACGATCCTGTTGCAACAAAGGGAGAGCTTGCATACGGCTTTAGAAAGATTCTGGATACAGGTACTGATGAAAAGTTCGTAAAGGAATATTGCTGCCAGCAGTTTGTAACACATAAGCTGCTTCGTGAAAATCCGGAAGGCGCAGCCGCAGTTACACGTGCCTTACAAAAGGCCGCTGCTTATGTAGAAGCAGAACCTCGCGCAGTTGCACAGCTTCAGATTGAAAACGACCTTGTTGCAGGTGACCTTGATTTCAACGCAGCCTTGCTCGAAGAATTAAACTATCAGCCAAGCCGTTCACTTGGAAAGAAAACCTTTGATGCAGCAGCACGTCAGCTTCAGGCAGTAGGAATCTTAAAAGCCGAAACTGATATCGAAAAGTTTATTGAACAGGGTTATATTGAACTGTTTGGAGTTCCAGACGGATACATCTACGACAGCGCAACAAAAACCTACAAAGAAATCAACGGAAACAGAGGTTAGCCTTATGAAAAACTTGAACATAATTTTGTCGGGCATTACAGCATTGCTCGGGCTTTTGGTTGGCATTGCTCCTTACACTTTTGCAAAGGTTTGCGGTATGGCTAACATGCATTGCCACAAAGTGACAGCTCCAACTATTTTAGTTTTTGGTATTTTGATTTTCGTAGTTTCTGCTGCTCAGGCTGTAATTCTATGGAAAAAGAAATAACAATAAAAGGGCTTGCTCTTGCAAACATCAGGCGTAAGCCCTTCAGAACTGCTGCACTTATAGCGCTCATTTCTCTTTGTGCGGCAGTTCTGTTTGGTTCATTAATTCTTGTCTCAAGTGTTAAAAACGGAATACAGGGGATTCAGTCGCGTATAGGTGCTGACCTTATGATTGTTCCAGAAGGTTATGAAGCAAAAATGGAAGGAGTTCTTCTTTCGGGTGAACCAAGTTATTTTTACATGGATAAAAGTATTGAAAAAGTAATACAGGATATTGAGGGAGTTCAAAACGTTACTTCGCAGTTTTATCTAACAAGTCTTACCGAAAGCTGCTGCGATTTTCCGGTTCAGATAATCGGCTTTGACAAAACAAGCGATTTTATTGTAAAGAACTGGGCACGTAAAAAAGTTTCAGATTCTGAATCAGGCGGGAAAGAGTTTATTCTTGCAGGCAGCAATATTTCTACAACAAAAAATACAGTGACCTTTTTTTCGGACACACACGAAGTTACTGCACGGCTTGCAAAAAGCGGAACCGGAATGGACAATGTAATTTATGCAGACCTTCCGACTCTACAAAAAATGTTTGAAGATGCAAAACAAAAAGGTTTTGGTTTTATTTCTGATGGAGATACCAGAACAAAAACAAGCGTAATTTTTATAAAACTTGCTCCGGGTTATAAACCAGATGGCGTTGCATTAAGAATTCAGAATGCCGTTAGCGGAGTACAGATTATTCAAAGCCAGAAGTTTGTTTCTACCTTTGTAGAAAAACTTTCTTCATTTTTGATTTTTATTTATACAAATTGCATTCTTGTTTTGTTCATTTGTGTTCTTACAACTGCATTTGTATTTTCACTTACTTTGAATGAACGCATAAGGGAGTTTTCAATTCTTCGCGTGCTTGGTGCAGATCATTCAACTTTGCAAAAAATTATTTTTACCGAAGCAGGCATTCTTGGAATTATTGGCTCAGTTATAGGCCTGTTTGTTTCGGCTCTTATAATAATTCCGTTTAATTTAATTATTTCAGAAAAAATAGCGCTGCCTTTTGCAATGAGCAGTCCGCTTTTCATTATGGCCTTTGCTCTGATTGTTTTTGTAATTTCGATTGTTTCCTGCCTTACTGCTGCAATTTTCAGTGCAATAAGGATTTCAAAATTTGAAGTTTACGGAGGAGCAAAATGATTGAAATACAAAATCTTTCAAAAGCCTTTACAACTCCTTTTGGAAAAAAACAGGTTCTTGATAATTTTTCACTTACAGTTCCAGCCGGAACCTTTCTTGGCATTTCCGGAAAATCCGGTGCCGGTAAATCAACCTTGCTTTCAATAATTGCAGGATTACAAAAACCAGATTCAGGAAAAGTTTTAATAACCAACCCTGCCGTACAAACTGAAGATGATAATCTGGCAACGGATTTGTTTACGCTTAATGACAAGGAGCTTTCATTATTCAGAAATAAAAACATAGGCTTTGTTTCACAGGAACAGAGCTTCCTTGAAAATTACACAGTATTCGATAATGTCCGCCTTCCTTACTTTATTGGTGCAAATAAAAAATCGTCTTTAGAAGAAACCCAGGCAATAAACAAGCGCACCACAAAGCTCCTTGAAGAACTAGGGATTGCTCACCTTGCACAAAGCTACCCCAAAGACCTTTCCGGTGGCGAAAATCACCGAGTACTAATTGCACGCGCGCTCATAAATAATCCACAGGTTATTCTTGCAGATGAACCTACAGAATCGGTTGATAGCGAACGTACCGACCAGATTGTAGAAATCTTCAAAAAGCTTTCAAAACAGGAAAAAACAATTATTCTTGTAAGTCACGACGAAAAGGTTCTTCAGAAATGTGATAAAATCTGCAGACTGTAAAATATGACATTTGAATGTCATATTTAAGCCAGAGCCTGCTCCAGATCCGCAATCAAATCTTCTGCACTTTCAAGGCCTACAGAAAGGCGCAGGGTGTTTGGAGTAATTCCGTTTTTAAGACAAAGCTCTTCCGGTACATCGGCGTGAGTTTGAGTTGTAGGATATGTGATTAAGGTTTCTGTGCCGCCAAGACTTTCGGCATATTTTATGAGTTGAACTTTTTCAAGCACAGACAAGGCCTTTTCTTTTGTATTTGTTCTAAAGGTTATCATTGCACCAAAACCACGGGCCTGCTTTTTCATTATTTCGTGTCCCGGGTGTTCAGGAAGCCCAGGATAAATGATGCTTGTAACATTCTTTTGAGTTTTTAGCCATTGTGCAATTTTTTGTGCAGTTGCCTGCGAGCGTTCCATTCTTATGCCAAGAGTTTTTATTCCCCGAATGACAAGCCAGCTGTCAAAAGCCGAAAGCCCTGAACCAACTGTCTTTATTAAAAACCTAAGCTGTTCCTTCAGTTTTTCATCCTTAACGACAATAAAACCAGCCAAGGTATCGTTATGCCCCGCAAGAAATTTTGTGCCGCTGTGAACTACAATGTCTGCACCAAGCTCCAGAGGGTTCTGAAAATAAGGAGACATAAAAGTATTGTCCACAATTAAAAGCAGATTATGAGCATGTGCAATTTGTGCAGTCTTTGCAATATCGGTAACGTTCATCATTGGATTAGTTGGGGTTTCAATATATATTGCTTTCGTCTCTGGGGTAATAAGGGGTTCGATATTTTCTGAAGCACATTGGACTCGTGTAAATTTAATTCCGTTTTTTAAAGAAACATTATCAAAAAGCCTGATTGTGCCGCCGTATAAATCTGAATCAACAATAAGATGGTCGCCGGGTGCAAAAAGCTCCATAACCAAAGTAATTGCAGCCATGCCGGAAGAAAAGGCAAGTGCGTCTGTTCCGTTTTCTAATGCGCACACAATTTTTTCAAGCTGTTCCCGGGTTGGATTTTGTAATCGTGAATAATCATACCCTGTTGATTTTCCCACTGCAGGATGTGCATAAGTTGCAGTCTGATAAATGGGGAAACTCAAGGCTCCATAATGTTTACACGCAGAATCTGAGTCTTTTTCATTCTCCAGGTGAAGGCATTTTGTATCTATTGAAAAAGGCATTTTACGGCCTCCTTTTTTCACTGTCATCCCGAACTTGTTTCGGGATCTTTTATTTTTCAAACTTTAAATAATACGCCGCAAGTTTTTCAAGTGCTTCTTCTATCGGCAATTCAATATCAAAACAACTGATTGCATTTCGTTCAAACTGTCGGCGTACATTTGCACCAAGCTGTGCTGCAATAATGGCCTTGCAATCAAGAAGGTTTTCTACAGCCGGTGAAAGAGCCCCTCCACCACCGGCACAGCAACCACCGCCAGAGCCACTTCCACAACCGCCGCCGGAACCTCCACAACCAGACCCTGCATTTAGTTCTTCAGTATCCTGATTTTGATTTACAGGAGCGGCCCGTTTTTCAATAAGTTCAAAGTTGTCGCCATGCAGCTCGTAAATTGAAAACTGCGCTGCCTGCCCAAAATGTAAATCTACATTGAGACCATCTGAAGTTGCCACTGCAATTTTCAACCCCATACTATTCTTTATCCCCTATTTACTATTCCCTAGATCTTGTAGTCATCCTGTAAAGCATCCATAAGACCATACTCAAGAAGAATTTCTTCAAGACGATCCTGAGTCATTGGAGTTGGAATTGTAAAGTTAGTATTGTTTATAACTGCTTCTGCAAGATTTCTGTATTCCTGTGCCTGATTAGAATCCGGCTTATATTCGATTACTGTCTTGCGGTTAATTTCTGCACGCTGAACAATATTGTCACGAGGAACAAAATACAAAAGCTGAGTTCCCAATTCCTTACTGAAGGCACGAAGCAAATCAAGCTCGCGGTCTACGTTTCGGCTGTTACAGATAATACCACCAAGACGAACTCCGCCAGCCTTTGCATATCGGTTAATACCCTTTGCAATATTGTTAGCGGCATACAAAGCCATCATTTCGCCGGAAGCAACAATATAAATTTCCTTGGCTTTTCCTTCGCGGATTGGCATAGCAAAACCACCGCAAACAACGTCACCAAGAACATCGTAGAAAACAAAGTCCAGGTCGTCTGTGTAAGCTCCAAGATTTTCGAGCATGCTTATGGAAGTAATAATACCGCGGCCTGCACAACCAACTCCAGGTTCTGGTCCGCCAGATTCAACACAGCGGGTTCCTCCAAAACCAGTACGCATAATGCGGTCAAGCTCTATATTTTCACCTTCGTCGCGGATAGTATCCAATACAGTTTTCTGGGCAAGACCTCCAAGAAGAAGTCTGGTAGAATCTGCTTTTGGATCACAACCAACAACCATGACTTTCTTTCCATGTTCAACAAGTCCTGCTGTTAAATTCTGTGTAGTAGTGGATTTTCCAATTCCACCTTTTCCGTAAATTGCAATCTGTCTAATTTCGCCCATATTGTACTCCTTTTATTACCTACTGTTTTAGTAGGTATTTACACTATATAATTATTTACCCACTTGGTCAATAGGTTATAGAAAAATATTTAATTTTTTTTGATTTTTGATTGATCCTTATTTAAATAGATTCTGAACCTGATTATATTTCCAGACCTTCAGCATTGCATCATCTATAGTACCAGGCAATTCCATACTTGTTATGCCCTGGACCGTAAGAGCCTGTGCGGCTGCTATTCCAATTTTACTTGCAATTACATATTTGCAATCTTTAAACTGACGGATATGTGCTTCCATCTGCGACTTACTGTGGCTTCCGTCCTGGCATACAGGAGCAACACTGCGTTTTTCAAAAAGCTCAAAGCCTTCTTCATCATCAACTGAATAAATATAAAAACTCTCTGCCTTTCCATAATGAGTATTTACAGTTTCGCCGTCAGTACTTGCAACTGCTACAAGATATTTTGATTTGGAATTGTTTTCTGTATCAGCCATGTGAAAAATTCTCCTTAAAAGGATTTTCTGATTCAGCCCCAGCTCCATTTCCAGAACCTGCTACAACCCCGGCATATAACTGTCGCGAAATATCTGATTTACCAGGAATTCCGGCTGCATCTGCACGACAATGATTACAATGCATAAAAATTTCTATAAATTCACCGGCGGCACGGCGGGCAGCATCAATCTGAGCACAGTTCGGAGCAGGTTCATCCTTTAGTTTTGCTGTAGGAATCAATGGAATGATATTGTATTTGTCGGCCCCAGCTTCGGCAACAGTCTGAGCAATCTGGGCAATATGATTTCCGTTTATTCGGGGAACAAGCACAGTGTTTACTTTTACTGTAATTCCCGCTTCTGCAATTTTTCTTATTCCTTCAAGCTGATTTTCTATAAGGATTTTTGCACCTTCTACACCTTCTACCTTTTTACCGTGCCATATAACATAATCATTCAATTGTGCACCAATCTGAGGATCAACTGCATTTACGGTTACTGTAAGACTGTCTATACCAGCTGCAATTACTTCATCGGCACGCTCGTTCAAAAGAAGTCCGTTTGTACTCATACATTTAATAAGCTCGGGAAACTTTTCTCCGATTATTTTGAAGGTTTTGAAGGCATTGTCGCTTGCAAGAGTATCGCCCGGACCTGCAATTCCAGCAACTTTTATTTCGGGACTTATTTGAATTGCTTTGCCCACTATTTCTGCCGCTTCTTCCGGTTTTAAAATGCGGCCAGTTACACCAGGTCTGTTTTCCGAAGTGTTGATTGAGCGTTCACAAAAACGACATGCAATATTACAACCAGGACATACAGGCAGATGAATGCGGCCTGTTGATGCACCGTGACTTCCAAAGCATGGATGTTGTTTTTCCAGTTCAGAAAAAGATTTTGGCACTTGAACGCTCCTTTATTAAAATTATTACCTAGTGGTTTAATAGGTAATACAATACAAAGGATAGCATTATTTGTCAAGAGGGATTGTTTTTTTACAGAAAAACGCCATAAAAATACTGATTGACAAAAGTAAGAAAAAATCTTATGCTTTACCTACTAACCTACTAGGTTTTTCAAGTCGAGGTATATTATGGCTGCAAACTTAAATCTTAACTATTTATTTTCTGACCCCGAGGAGCTTGATCCAACTGAGCTTCCAGATTATACAACGCTGGATTTTATAAGCAATGGCTCCCATATTTACGGAGAAATCATGTGGCCTTCTTCAAACGTTCCAAAACCACATCCTTGTGTAATTATGCTTCATGGATTTCCGGGAACTGCACGTAATGATGATATATCTCACGCTCTGTGCCGTATTGGCTGTGTTGTAATTGTTCCTCATAACCGCGGGGCCTGGGGAAGTCAGGGAAAGTATTTAATAACTCATTGTATAGAAGATGCACAGAATCTTGCAGAATATGCCCACTCGCAGGAGTTTACTCAAAAATATAATGTAGACCCTAATCAGATTTTTTTACTTGGTCACAGCATGGGTGCAAACTCAGCTTTAAATGCAGGCCGAAAACTTAACTGGATTGGCGGAATTATAATGCTAACTCCTTACGACCCTGCCCGCTATTTGAACCGTGCAAAAGAAAGTTATTTCCGTTCGCTTCTGGAAGAAGGCAAGATTTTACAGTCCGATGGAATTGATGCAATTTACGAAGATGTAGTTCTGAACCGCGATGAAATAAGTCATCCAAAGGCTTTTGATCAGGTAAAAGATAAAAATATGCTTGTGGTTGCCGGAACTTATGACTCTGTTTCACCTATTAATGAAATGATTTTGCCGCTGTGGAAGCTGCTCGAGGCACACCAGACTAAGTCCATACAGAAACGCGTTGAGTTTCCTACAGAACACGGACTTTTGGGACGCAGAATCAGTGTAATTAAAGAGATTGCAGGATTTATTGAAGACGTATGTGCACAAAAGAAATAGTCATAAAGTATCTTGACTACAATGCCTAAAATCGGTATAACATATAAGAACAAAGACGTTCATTCGATTTGAGGACAAATTGTCTTCAGATGGAATGAACGTCTTTTTTTTTGTTCAAACGGACAGCAGGTCAAGCCTGCTGCCGCTTAACTTAATCATACAAAGACGCTTTGCGCTTTGTAAACCTTGTTCGAACGGACAGCTGTGCTGCCGGTCAACATTTTTAATAAAGGAATTATG
>JAFZLJ010000096.1 GCA_017551545.1 Treponema sp.
CTCTTGAAGACGGACTTGACGACCTTGATGATCCTTTTATGAAAACAGGCCTTCGCCTTGTAGTAGACGGTACAGACGGAAACATTATCCGTGCAATCATGGAAAACGAAATGAACCAGACAGAAGCCCGCCATATGGAGTGGATTGGTGTAATCAACGTATGGGCCGGTTTTGCTCCTGGTTTTGGTATGATGGGTACTGTAGTAGGTCTTATTGGTATGCTTCGAAACCTCGAAGATAAATCTTCTCTTGGTCCTAACATGGCCGTTGCGTTGATTACAACACTTTACGGTTCCATGATGGCAAACTGGCTCATTTCTCCATTTGCAAATAAACTTCTTTTGCATAATCAACAGGAAATGCGCACAAAAGAAATGATTATTGAAGGAGTTCTTGCCATTCAGGCTGGTGAAAACCCTCGTATTATGGCACAGAAACTTCTTACATATTTGGATCCTGCAACAAGAAAAGCTATTGAAGCTGATGTTCTTAAGGATTAATAGGAAAAAGTAGATGGGAAAGAAAGCAAAGGAACCTGAGAAACCGTCAACGGCGTGGCAAGGTACCTATGGTGACATGATTACTCTTATGCTCTGCTTCTTCGTAATGTTGTATAACCCTTCGGAGGTTGACGTTACGCAGCTTGCTACTATTACGCAGAGTCTTCAGATGCAGGAAACAGAATCTACTTCCGGCGGTATGTCACTTTCTGCTGGCCGTCTTTCAGATCTTGGAAACAATATAAACTCTTTGCCATCACTTGAAAAAGGTAAATCTCTTGGTCTTGCAAAGAAAAAGGCAGTTAGTCTTTTTGCGCCGGACGTTAAAACAAATAAAATTACTATTACCAGCGATGAACGCGGTCTTGTAATAACACTTCTTTCTGATAACTTTTTTGAAGAGGGAAGCGCAGATCTTAATATAAACGAAACTCGCGAAACCTTACTTCGTCTTGCTGAATTTTTCCGTTCTTCAGAGGTTTCTGACAGACGTTTTAGAATAGAAGGTCATACCGATAATACTCCGGTAGCCGCAGATTCAAAATTTCCTAGCAATTGGGAGCTTTCTGCAACAAGAGCAGTAAATGTTTTGCATTATCTTGCCGATTATGGAGTAGATGAAAATAAATTTTCTGTTGCCGGTTATTCCGACACCAGACCAAAGTTTTCGAACGATACGGCCGAAGGTCGTGCCTATAACAGACGTGTAGATATAATAATTCTAGACGAAGGACATTTTTAGTATTAAAATGGAGGGGAAATATGGCAGATGAAGAAGATTTGAACCTTGACGATGGCGGTGCTGCTGCGGCTCCTGCCAAAAAGAAGGGCCTTGGAAACCTTTTTTCGGGCTTACTTAAATGGATTATTATTGGTGTTGCTGCAATTATTGTAATTGTAGTCGTTGTATTTGTAACTGTAAAAATTGTAAGCAAGAACAGTGCAAAAAATGCATATAACCCTAATGTAAGTGCAGAAGAATATCAGGGACAGCGTGAACTTTATGACTGGTATAAGTCAATTGGTGTAATTCAGACAACAACCTGCGATGAAAATGCTGCTACAGTTCGTGTAAATGTTTACCTTGGCTATAAAAAAGATGATAAAGCAACTGCTACAGAAATTACTTCCCGTTCAGTTGAGCTTAAAGACTTCTTACGCCGCTATTTCCGTGGAAAAACGGCTGCCGAATTAAAAAATTCAAATAATGAAGAAAAATTAAAAATGGAAATTAGAAACGGAATTAACGACAAGGTTCTTTCCAGTTCTAAAATCCGCGATATAAGTTTTGATCAATTAGATGTAATTGAGCAGAATTAAAAAGGTGGAGTGTGAATGAACGAGGTTCTGTCACAGGACGAGATTGACCAATTATTAAACGCCATCAGTTCGGGCGATACCGATACCGATGAGTTTAAGCCGGTCAATAGTACCCGCAAAATAAAGATTTATGACTTTAAGCGTCCTTCAAAATTCTCAAAGGAACAGCTGCGTACGGTCTCAAACATGCATGAGACCTTTGCTCGTTTAACAACAACAAGTCTTTCTGCTCAGCTGCGTTCTCTTGTTCATGTTCACGTTGCTTCGGTAGATGAACTTACCTATGAGGAATTTATACGTTCCATTCCAACTCCAACAACTCTTGCAATTATTAATATGGACCCGCTCAAGGGTAGTGCGGTTCTTGAAATTGACCCTGCAATTACTTTCTGTATGATTGACCGTCTGTTTGGTGGACGCGGTGCTACTTCAAGTAACAACAACCGTGACCTTACAGATATTGAACAGGAAGTAATGGAAGGTGTAATTGTTCGTATTCTTGCAAATATGCGTGAAGCCTGGACTCAGGTAATTGATTTACGCCCTCGTTTTGCTCAAATTGAAACTAACCCGCAGTTTGAACAGATTGTACCACCTACCGAAATGGTCGTTTTAGTAACACTCGACACAAAAGTAGGTGATGAAGAAGGAATGATGAACTTCTGTATTCCTTATCTTACTATTGAGCCAATTGTTTCTAAGCTTTCAACTCAGTTCTGGTTCTCTAGTGTAAGACGAAGTTCTACAACACAGTACCTTGGAACAATCAAGGGACAGATTTCTTCTGTTGATATGGATATTGTGGCAGAAATTGGAACAATTAATCTGCCAATCAGAGACGTTCTTTCATTGCGAACAGGCGATGTTGTACGTCTTTCAAGCATAAAAGTAGGCGATCCGCTTACACTAAGTGTTGGAAATAAGAAAAAGTTTTACTGTCAGCCTGGTGTTGTCGGTAAAAAAATGGCTGTACAGATAACAGGAAAGTTCGAAGACGGTGATGATGCCGAAGAATTCGAAGAGCTTTCTGTAGAAGGAGACGAATCGTATGAGTGATGGTGCTATCTCACAAGATGAAATTGATGCATTGCTTTCTGGCGTTGCAGTAGACGGATTAAATTCATCCGGACATGTTGGCAATGGACCAAACTATCATATTGATATTCCAACTCTTCAACAGCTTGCCGAGGATTTAAAACCAAAGCTTGAAGAGAATATTAATAAATACACAGGAAACACTTTTGTTGTAGAAAATCCTGTTGTTGAGCTTTCAAGCAGAGATAAGGTACTCGCACGTTTGCCAGAGGTTGTAGTAGGAATTAATGCCGATTACAACGAAGGAATTAAAGGTAGTCATCTTTACATTCTTTCTACAGATTTCTCTCTTAAGCTTTTTGCTCTTGTAAATAATGAAGAAGCAACAGAAGTAGACGACATGGTACTTTCTGTAGTTTCAGAAATTGTAGCAACTCATGTTAGTGCACAGATAAATCAGCTTGATTCAAAACTTCCTGGAATTACTTATGCAACTCCTGAAAGTGTAAACGAATCAAAAGCCATGATTATGTTCCCTCAGGGAGACTTTGTTCTTACAAGTTATCCACTTACTCTGGACGGTAAGGCTTATACTCTTTGGGAATGTCTCAGTGGCGATGCTGCCGAAAAAATCTCTAACGCTCTTGGTGGTGGTGCAGCCGCTGCCGGTGGTGATGATTCAATGGCAAGCTTAGGTATGGATGCACTTAACGGAATGGGTATGGGTGCAGATCCAGCCGCTCAGCTTGGAATGGGTGCAGCTCCTATGGGAGGTGGTGCTCCTATGGGTGGCATGCCTAACATGGCTATGGGCGGAATGCAGCAAAATATGGGAATGGGCGGTATGCAACAGAATATGAATATGGGAATGGCAATGGGTGGTATGCAAATGCCATCAAATATGGGTGTTAATATGGGAATGAATGTTCCTAACGTACAGTCTTTGCAGTTCCCTAATCTTGCAGCCGGAATGAATGCTGGCGAACAGGGAAACATTGGTCTTATCATGGACGTATTCATGGAAATGACCGTAGAACTTGGTCGTACAAAGCGTTCAATCAAGGATATTCTTGGTATGGGTGAAGGTACAATCATTGAGCTTGATAAGCTTGCCGGTGAACCTGTAGATATTCTTGTAAACCATAAGCAGATTGCCAAGGGAGAGGTTGTAGTTATTGATGAAAACTTTGGTGTTCGTGTAACTGAAATCTTGTCTCCTATGGAAAGAGTAAACGAACTGAACTAAAACCGATTTTTTAGGGTGGGGAAATTGGTAAAAATAAAATCTCTTTTTTTAATCTTAGTATTATTATTTGCTAATAATTTTATTTTTTCTCAAGAAGCAGCTTCAAATAATTCATTTGAAAACGATACTTCGTATTTTGCTGAACCGGCAGAAACTGAAGGTACAGCCGCTTCTACATATAAAGCCCCATCAACTGCCGGAATGATTATTAAAATGGTTGTAGTTCTGGCTCTTGTTGTTGCAGCGCTCTATGGCATAATGAGATTTTTCAAAAAGAAAAACAATGCAGTTCAAAGCGATGATGATTTTATGCGCAGGGTTTCTACCTTAAACTTTGCCCCGGGAAAATCTGTAGAAATTGTTACGCTTGTAGACCGCTGCTTTATGCTTGGTGTAACAGACAGCAACATAAATCTTATTGCAGAAATTACAGATAAAGAAATGATTTCGGCATTGAATTTAAATTTCGATAAAAAGCAGAATACTAAAAAGCCTATGAACTTCAGTGATGTGCTTGAAATGTTTATGCCGAATGCTTCTAAAAATAAAAAGTCAATTTATCAAAATACAGAACAGGCAGTAGAAAATATTGCCGGTACGGAAAACACAGATGAAAACAGTTAAAAAAACTTTTGCTGTAATTTTGTTTTTCCTCATCTGTGTAACAAGCGTAAGTGCTCAAAGTTCTCAGAATCAGAATTTCCCAGCAGGTTCTACACAGGGCACTACAGAAATGAATGAAAATGTTCGGCCTGTACAAATACCGAATGTTGCAATTCAAATTACCGAACCTCAGTCAGGCAAGGAAGTTGCTTTTTCTGTAAGACTTCTTTTAATTCTTACAATCCTTACAATTGCGCCAAGCCTTCTTCTGCTTGTAACATGCTTCCTTCGATTTTCAATTGTTCTTGATTTTATTAAACGAGCACTTTCGCTTCAGCAGGTTCCGCCTACATCAATCCTTCAGGGAATTGCCGCTTTTATGACCTTGTTTATAATGTGGCCAACCTTTACAACAATGTACGAAAAAGCCTACAAGCCTCTTTCAAACGGAGAAATTGGAATTGAGCAGGCATACAAAGAAGCAGAAGCTCCAATCCGTGAATTCATGTTTACACAAATGTCAGATGACACAACATACATAAAGCTCTTTATGAATATGTCTAACCTGGACAAGCCTGAAACTCCAAGCGATGTTCCAACATATATTCTTATTCCTGCATACATTCTTCACGAGCTTACAGTTGCATTTAAAATTGGTGTGCTCCTGTATATTCCGTTTATTATTATTGATATGGTCGTGGCAAGTATCCTTATGGCTATGGGTATGATGATGCTTCCACCGGTTCAAATTTCCATGCCGTTCAAGCTTATTCTTTTTGTTCTTGTAGACGGCTGGGGACTTCTTACAAATCAGCTTTTTATTTCGGTAATGAGGTAGGATTAAATGACAATCGGTGACGTAATATCAATCATGAGAGGCGCTGTTACTCAAATTATTTCAATAATTGCTCCGGTTCTTGGACTTGCACTTATAGTAGGTCTTATTGTTGGTATTCTTCAGGCAGTTACTTCAATTCAGGAACAAACACTCACATTCCTTCCAAAGCTTTTAGTAATTCTTTTAGCAATTGCATTCCTGGGCGGCTTAATGTTTACTTCGCTTGGTGAATACACAATTGCACTGTTCAATCGAATTCCGGATTTTGCAAAGTAAGGAGGATTTAAGAAGTGCTTGATTTTATCTTATCAAGAGCACCTGCTTATCTCCTCGTTTTTGTAAGATGTTTTGCTCTCATTATGACATTGCCGCTTTTTTCTACAAGAGCAGTTTCAAGAATTGCAAAGATTGCGCTTGCAGGTTATATGTCATTCTTCCTTCTGGGCAATGCAGATCTTTCTGCCTATAATTCATTTCTTGGTTCAGACGGAGCATTTTCTCTTTACTACATATTGCTCCTTATTGGCGAAGGCTTTATTGGAATAATAATTGGTTTTTATATTTCAATTATTTTTGCAGCGTTCAGTACTGCAGGACAGTTTACAGCATTCCAGATGGGTTTCTCTGCAGCAAGTACTTACGATGCAATGGCTCAGGTAGAAAATCCTTTGATGGGTCAATTCTTTAACTTTATTGCAATGCTTGTGTTCATGCAGAACCAGTGGTTCCAGCGTCTTTTCTTAGGCGGCCTTACTTCAAGCTTTAAAACAATTACTGCAATTTCTATTGCCGAATGTCACAGCTCTCTTGTTAGCTTTATGCTCAAAGGACTTTCAAAGCTTTTTACAGATGCAATGATTATTGCGCTTCCTATTATGGGAACGCTTCTTTTAATAACTGTCTGCACAGGGCTTCTTTCAAAAGCAGCTCCGCAGATGAACCTTCTGTCAGAAGGATTCCCGATTATGATTCTTACCGCCTTTTTGCTCATCATGCTTTTGCTTCCGTCAATGGCAGATTTCTTTGTTCGTTCATTCGCAGGCGGCTTTAAAAATCTGGAGGATTTATTTTTAAGTTTAGGAGGGCAAATCCGGTAAATGGCTGCAGAGGATGAAGGCAGAACCGAAGAACCGTCGGAGCACAGGCTGGAACAGGCTCGTAAAGAAGGCCGTGTTGCAAAAAGTCAGGAAATCTCAAGCGCTCTGATTCTTCTGTTAACAATTACAGTTCTTCTCTTTACGGGCAAATGGATGCTCTCTCAGTGTATAAATATCCTCACATATTTTTTTACAAGAACTCATAATCCGGACCTTAGTGATGCAAATTATTTTTCAACCTTCCTTATAAACTTTTTAGACATGCTTGCTCCTGTTGCAGGGGTTGCTGTTGTTGCCGCAATTACTGCAAATATCATTCAGAACAAAGGTTTCATTTTTTCTACAAAACCAATCGAACCAAACTTCAATAAGATTGTTCCAAAGTTTGGTGAATATTTCCGAAAGACTGTTTTTTCAGGAAAGGGTCTTTTTAATATTGCAAAGTCAATTCTTAAAGTAACAATAATCGTAATAATCGGATATTTAACAATCCGTAAAAATATTTTTGTAATTATAGAAATTGTAAGCAACGGTCAGATTCTTCCGGCTATAGGAAAAATTGCTTCAACAGCTGCTCAGATTGTTATAATTGTTGCAGTGCTTTTCCTTGCACTCTCTATTCCTGATTTTTTTGTACAGCGTCACGAATTCCGCGAAAGCATGAAAATGACAAAGCAGGAAGTTAAGCAGGAATACAAGGAATTGGAAGGAGACCCTGAAGTTAAGGGACGCCTTCAGCAGATGCAGAGGCAGCTTCTTGCACAGAATATTCCAAAGGCTGTAAAAGAAGCAGACGTTGTAATTACAAACCCTACACATTATGCAGTTGTATTAAAATACGATGAAGCGGCTGGTGATGAAGCTCCAAAGGTAACTGCAAAGGGTGAAGATCAGACAGCGCTGTATATAAAGCAGCTTGCAAAAGATAATGGTATTCCTATACAGGAAGATCGTCCTCTTGCACGTTCACTATATACAGATGTTCAAATTGGTGCTATAATACCAGGTATATACTGGAAGGCAATAGCCTTAGTATATAGTCATATACAAAATAAATCTCAAGCGAACGAGAATTAGTAGATTGCTGGGTGGGGACTAATGGCAAACGAAGGTCGTGGAAAAGTAATGAATTTGATACAGCATAATTATGTTGCTGTAAGCATAGTTCTTGTTATTTTCCTTCTTTTCATTCCAATTCCAAAAATACTCATTGACTTATGCATGATTTTAAATCTTGCTTTTGCAGTTATAATCATGCTTGCCGTATTGTCTACAGCCCGTGCATCTGATTTCCAGACGTTCCCTAGAATTATTCTTGTCCAGACTATGTTCGGGCTTGGTATAAACATTGCTTCTACAAGACTTATTTTGAGTGCTAAAACAGTCTCCACCGGCATTTCAAGTGAGCAGAGTGCAATGGTTCAGGCCTTTGCAAATATAGTTGCGGGCAATAATATAGTTATTGGTTTTGTAATCTTCATAATCCTGATTGTTGTTCAGGTGCTTGTAGTTACAAAGGGTGCCGGACGCGTTTCTGAAGTACAGGCCAGGTTCTCGCTCGATTCCATGAGTCAGAAATTCTTTGATGTTGACAACCGTTTGAACAGCGGCATGATTGATGACGAAGAAGCTAAACGACTTAAAGATGCAATCCGTAAAGAGATAGACTTTTACTCTAACATGGACGGTTCTTCTAAGTTCGTTTCTGGTAACGTAAAGGCCGGTATCTTCATTACTGTTGTAAACCTGATTGGTGGCTTTATTGTAGGTATGCGCTTTAACGGCATGAACTTTACAGATGCGTTAAAGACTTATTCTATTTTAACAATAGGTGACGGTCTTATGTCGCAGCTGCCTTCTATCATCATTTCTTTTGCAACAGGTTTGCTTGTTACTGGTACTAAGTCTGATGAAGATCTTGGAAGCCAGATTAAAGAAGACTTTACCCGCGACGGTTATACATACATCATCGTTGGTGTTATTCTTATTGTTACTGGAATTGCTCTTCGTGCAGGTACTCAATTCCTGCTCGTACCAATCGGCGGTGTATTTATTTTCATCGGTTACAGACTTTCAAGACATCAGAATAAAGAGAAAGAAAAAATCAGACAGCAGGAAGAAGCTCAGAAGGCTACGAATCAGTCTGGTTCTGCTAATCCGGAAAATGACAAGATTGCACTTATTGATAATCTTTCGCTCGAACTTGGTTATGCGCTTATTCCTCTTGTAAGCAAAGAAAAAGGTGCAGAGCTTCTTGAGCGAATTACAAGAATCCGTAATGAAGCAAAGCTTGATATGGGATTCCTTATTCCAAAAATTCATATTCAGGATAACATGACGCTGGATCCGAATGATTACAGCTTTAAGATAAAAGGAATAGAAGCCGGCCATGCAAATATCCGTCTTGGATATTATATGTGTATGGACACCGGTTCTGTTATTACTCCGCTCAAAGGCGAAAAAACAAAAGACCCGGCCTTTGGAATGGATGCAATCTGGTTACCAGAAGATCAGCGGCAGGAAGCAGAAGAAGCTGGTTATGTAGTTGTAGACCCACCAACAATTATAGCAACCCACATCACAGAGCTTATCCGTGCTAATGCAGCCAGAATGCTTGGACGACAGGAAGTTTCTTCAATCATTGAAACTGTAAAAGAAAAGAATCCGGTGCTTGTTACAGAAGTTCTGGAAACAGCAAAGCTTTCTTACGGACAGATTCAAAAGGTTCTTCAAAATCTTCTGGAAGAAAATGTTTCTATCAGAGACATTGTTACTATTCTGGAAACGCTTGCAAACTATGCAGCAATTTCTAAGAATCCATGGGACCTTACAGAAAAAGTCAGGGAAGCTCTTGGTTTACAGATTTGTTTGCAATATGCAGACAACGATAAGAAACTGCGTGTAATGCAGCTTTCGGAAGACCTTGCTGTTTTGATTCAAAACAATGGAATGTACCCTGCAGATGGTTCAAAGCCGCAGGTTGCACTTGATCCTGTAGACAGACGCAAATGGATTAATTCCGTAAGTACCTGTCTGTCTCGTGTAAAATCAAAGGGTTATCAGCCGATTATTCTTTGTCCGCAGGTTGTTCGACAGCTTGTACATTCATCAATTGAACGGGAAATGCCTGGTGTTGTAGTTCTTTCCGAAATGGAAATTATGTCTGCCGGAAGAAATATTTCTGTAGAAGTAATAGATAGAATTGATGATGTAGAAAATAATGAAGATATAAAAGAGGTTATATAAACAAATGTCATTGGAAAGCGGAATCAAACAGACAATTGAAGGTGCCACTTTAGATGAATGCAAACGCAAGCTGCACCAGAAATACGGTGATGATTTCAACATTGAAGACCGAAGCTCATATTTTAAATCGTGCGGATTTTTAGGTCTACGCCAGAAAGAAGTTCAGGTAGTTACATATACAGTTAATCACAAAAAATCTTACGAAGGAAATTATTCTTCTTATGGAAGTGGAAGACCTGTTGAACGAAGCCGCGAAACAGAAGAAGAACAGCTTGAAAAAAACAGACAGGCAATTTTACAGAACACACAAAGCATTGCAATCAATTCTGCTATAAATACTCTTTCTGCAAAAATGGACGAAATGACCAGACAGATGAGTTCCATGAATAATAATATTAATCAGGCATCTGGAGAAGTTCACGCAACTATAAAGCACATTGAAGAACTCATGGAACAAAATGAATTTACAATGTCTTATACAAGAATGATTGAAGAAAAAATCAGGCAGCAGTTTTCACTCGACGAGCTTGATGATGTAAATCTTGTAGAGCGTTATGTTGTAGACTGGATTGGTGAAACAATTCAGATTGCAGAAGAAAAACATTTCCGTCCGCCTCACGTTGTAATTATTATTGGCCCTACAGGAGTTGGAAAAACAACAACACTTGCAAAGCTTGCTGCAAGTACAATACTTGATGCAAAAAGTAAAAATATTCCAAAACCAAAGCTCTGCATTTTTACAATTGACTCTATGCGTGTAGGTGCTCTTGAGCAGCTTGAAAAGCTTGGCGACGTAATGGAGCAGAAAGTTCTTAAAGCAGAAACAGCAGATGACGTACGCGAAATTTACGAAGAATATAAAGATCATGTAGATTACATTTTTGTAGATACAGGCGGTTACAGCCCGAATGATGCAACTCATATTGGCATGATGAAAAACGTGCTTGATGTAAATATGAATCCCGATGTTTATCTTTCTGTTACAGCATCTACAAAGGCAAGTGATCTTCAGACAATATTCAGAAATTATGAGCCTTTGGGCTATGATTCAGTAATCGTAACAAAATGCGATGAATCAAAACAGTTCGGAAATATCATAAGCATTTTATGGGAAAGACGAAAAACAATTTCATATGTTACAGACGGACAGATTATTTCAAGAAATCTTAGAAAAGCAAATGTCATTGATTTCTTAAAAAATCTAAGCGGCTTTAATATTGATAGAGTTCATATAGAAAATAAATTTGGAGAACAATAATTATGGAAGAACAGGCAGAAGAATTAAAAGCATTGATGAAGGATGATTTTGACACAGGCCCATCAGATATTGAAGATAAAGGGGTAGTAAAATCGCCGCAGGTTAAGAAGGATCATAATACCCGAATCATTGCTATTACAAGCGGTAAGGGAGGTGTTGGTAAAACTAACTTTGCCGTAAACATGGCAATTGCATACGCCCAGCTTGGTAAAAAGGTTATCCTTATAGACGGCGACTTGGGTATGGCTAACGTAAACGTTCTTCTTAATATTGTTCCTCAGTATAACATGATGCATGTAATCAACAAGAAAAAGACAATGAAAGAAATTGTCATGGATACAGAGTTTGGCATTAAGTTTATTGCAGGTGCTAACGGATTTTCTAAAATTGCCAATCTTAGCGTAGATGAACTTGATTACTTTGCAACTCAGTTTGCTTCACTTGGAAATGCAGATATTATTATCATAGATACAGGTGCCGGTATTGCAAACAACGTTCTTCAGTTTGTAGCAGCTGCAGATGAAGTTTTTGTAGTAACAACTCCGGAACCAACTGCAATTACAGATGCATACGGAATCATAAAAATCATTACAACAGAAATCGTAGACCACAATGTTGATATTAAGCTCATTGTAAACCGTGTTCATTCAGCAGATGAAGGTAAGCGTATTTCAGAACGAATTATTACAATTGTTGGTCAGTTCCTTGGCTACAAGGTTGAATATCTTGGATTTGTTTACGAAGACCCTGTTGTTCAGGCAAGCGTAATCAGACAAAAACCGTTTATTGTTGTAAATCCAACATCTAAACCGGCAGTTTGTCTTAAGCATATCGTAGGCAAAATTGAAAAAACAGAGCCTGAATACAACGAAGGTGTATCAAGCTTTATCAAGAAGTTCCTGGGTAAGAAGAGTAAATATTAAAAAAAACTGTATTTTTTTAATATTATGGTGTATAATAGTATAAATAAGTAGACGGGAGGTGGAAAATGAAAAACATAAAGTCAGTCGCTATATGTGCAGCATCTGGTTTCATTTTATCTCTTATCTGCGGTTTCTTTTCTAAATCTGGTTTTGGTAGAATCTTCTTAATAGCCCTTATATTTGGAATTATCTTCGGTGTTCTTGGCTTTGTAATTTCATTTCTTTTTGACAAATTCCTTACTGTAGAAACTGTTGCAGCAGAACCTTCTGAAGGTTATTCTGGTGAAATGTCTGCAAGTATTCCTGTTTCAAATAAAAGTGTTGGTCAGCATGTAGATATTGTTATTCAGGATGAACCACTTGAGCAGAGCGGAAATCCTAATCACTATGATGTTGGCGAAAATCATCAGATGTTAAACGAGTCTGATTATAATAATAGCAATTCAGGAAATAAACAGGAAAATGGCGAAAAGCCTATTGTTGCAAAAAATGAATTTGTACCAATAAGAAATCTTGAAACTGTAACAAACTTTTCCGGTAATGAAGCAGAAACTCCACAGGAAGCACAGGAACGACGAGAAGCAATTGAACGCCAGGAAGAAGAAAAGGGCAGTGAGCTTGATACACTTCCAGATATGTCGGAGCTTCAGGTTGCAGCCGGTTCTGATGGTTCAGACGATAACACAATTACAATTTCCGATTCAGAAGAAGCACAGTTTGTTCATAGTGCAACAAATTATAAAAGTTCAGATATCAGTGATGGTGAAATAAAGGATGCATCGCTTATGGCGAAGGCAATTAGTTCAATATTAGCAGAAGAAGAAACGTAAAAGGATGAGAAATTATGCCGATTAACGACGAACAAGAAGAAGACGATCTTTGGAATGAATACAAAAAGACAAAATCTCCGGCAATACGAGACAAGTTTATACGCCAGTATATGCCTCTTGTAAAATATGTGGCAGGTAAAGTCGCAGTAGGCATGCCTAACAGCGTAGAATTTGACGACCTTGTCGGTTATGGACAGTTTGGTCTGCTTGATGCTATAAGCAAATACGATACTGCAAAGAACGTAAAGTTCAAGACTTATGCAGTTACTCGTATTCGTGGTGCAATCTTTGATGAACTACGTCAAATGGACTGGGTACCTCGTTCTGTAAGACAAAAATCTAGAGAAATAGAAGATGCAATTGTTACTCTTGAGTCACGTCTTGGACGACCGGCTTCAGATTCAGAAATTGCAGACTCTCTTAATATGACAGAAGAAGAATACCACAGAACAATCATGAAGGTTTCTGGCACAAGTATTCTTTCTTTGAATGATGTTTGGTACGCAGGTGATGACAATGATAACATGTCTATTGGTAACAACATTGAATCTCCTGCAAGCTTGAATCCTGATGTAATTGCAGAACGCGAAGAAATCCGTAAGGTAATTGCACAGGCAATCAGCGAATTACCAGAAAAAGAAAAAATGGTAATTGTACTTTACTATCATGAAGATTTGACATTTAAAGAAATTGGTGAGGTACTTGAAGTTAGCGAATCAAGAATCTCTCAGCTTCATACAAAAGCAAACCTGCGTCTAAGGGCAAAACTTACAAACCTTAGAAAGGGAATCATTTAGTAAATGGTAACTCTTGATACAATCCGCGAAGAAATGCGAAAGCGTCTCGAATTGGACAAGGAACTGCATTCTGTAGAAGTAATTGCCGATACAATTGACGAAGCTTTACAGGATGCTGCAGTTCAGCTTGATTCAAAAGTTTCTGCACTTCAATATGAAATTGTTGAGCGCGGAAGTGACGGTATTCTTGGCATGGGAAAAAAGCCATGGAAGCTTCGGATTTATCAGGATCCTTCAACAATCAAAAAGGTTCGAAAACTTGCTTCGGATGGTCTGTTTACAGAAGACGGCGTAGAAGAAGAAGAGCAGATTAAAGACAGAGACGGACTTTTTTACGTTCATCATTTTTCATCAGATATCATGCTCAAGGTTATTCCTCCTCTTGGAAAAGGAACGCCTGTTGAATTCAAAGATGTTATGCAGGAAATCAACAGACCAGATACACTTGAAGTTGACGAATCACTTGTTAAGAAATTTGTTAAACAGGGTACAGATAACGGTTACAGCATAGTTGGATCTTATAAGCATGTTCCTGCCGGAGACGTACTCATTTCTGTTGAATGTACTAAGGACGAAATGAAAGCTTCTATCATTGTAACACCTCCTGCTTTAAGTGGTGCAGAAGCTTCTCCAGATGCAATTAAGCGTGCATTAAGTTCACAGGGTGTTATTGAGCAGTGTTATGATGAAGCTAAAATTAATGAGTTTGTAGATAATCCTGTTTATAATATTCCTTTCGAAGTTGCTTCTGCAATTCTTCCTGTAGACGGAAAAGACGCATACCTGTTGTACAATTTTGAAACAGATCCAAAACGTCTTAAGGCAAAGGTTTCTGAAACAGGACAGATCAACTACAAGGAACTCAACCAGATTCAGAACGTTATTGCAGAACAGCCTCTTGCTACAAAAATGCAGCCTGAACGAGGACGAGGTGGTAAAACAATTTTTGGACGCTACCTCGAAGCAAAGAACGGAAAAGATATTCAGATTCAGCTTGGTGAAAACGTACACTTTGACCGCGATGGAGTTACAATCAAGGCTTCTATCGACGGTGAAGTTATGCTCGTAAATGGCAAGATTACTGTTGAACCAATTAAAATACTTGATGCAGTTAACGTTAAGACTGGTGATATTAAGTTTGTTGGAACTGTTGTTATCAAAGGTTCTGTTGAAGAAGGCTACAAGGTTGAAGCTACTAATATCGAAGTCAACGGTATTGTCGACAAATCTGTGCTCGAAGCAACCGGAAACATTATTGTTCGTCAGGGTGTATTCGGAAAGGGCGAAGGTTTCATAAAAGCCGGAAAGAGCTTATGGGCAAAGTTTATCAACGATACAACAGTAGAAGTAGAAGAAAACGTTATTGTATCTGACTCAATTGTAAACTCAAATATTACTGCCATGAAGAATATTGTTCTTCGTGGTAAAAAGGCACAGATTATTGGTGGACACCTTCTTGCAACAGAAGAGATTTGTGCACGTAAAGTTGGTTCTCCTGGTGGTGGTACAGAAACAATTCTTGAAGTTGGTATTGACCCACGTGCCAAGAAGCGACTTATTGAACTTCAGAAAAATCAGACAGACTCAACACGCGATTACGAAAACAACGAGCTTGATATACAGAACCTTGAACAGCAGAAGAAGCTTCGTAAAAAGCTGCCTCAGGAAAAAGAAGAAAAGCTTACTGCTCTTAAGAATAAGAACAAGCAGATTGGCGAAGAGCTCCAGGAAATGACAAACGAAATCGACAAGATTCAGGCACACTTGAGAGAGCTTAAGGCTGTTGGAAAGGTTAAGGTTGAAGAAACAGTTTATGCCGGTGTAAAGATTTATGTTAGGGATGTCCTTGACGAAGTCAAGATGGATACAAAGCATGTTACTTTCTACTACGACAAGAGTTTCAGCAAGCGCGGAGATTACGAGCCGCCTTCTTTAGCAGAGGAGCAGCCAGATGGGTATAGCACCGATTGACCTTCAGAACATGTACTCGCAGATGTCTAATGTTGCGCGTAGTGTAGCAGGACAGCATCAGGCAGCACAGGTTTCTGAATCTGTACAGCAGCAGAATCAGATTCAAAAGAATATTGAACAGTCGCAGAAGGTTCAACAAGCCGAAAACGACAAAGCAAATACACAGAATGTAAATGCAGACGGACATCAGGGTGGAGCAGGAACTTATCAGAATCCAAACAGGCAGAAAAATAAAGAAAAAGAATCTAAAGGAAGCTTTGGTGTGTATGCAGATGTAAAATCGGAATATGTAGGCACCATAGTGGACATCACAAGATAATGGAAAAAAAATGACATTTTTTGTAATATCGGTTTTATTTGTAAATTTAATTTTATGGGCAATAATGCTCATTCGTTTTAAACGATTATTTTCTACAGACAAAATCATTGAAAAAACAGAACAAAAGCTTAATCATTTAATAAAAGAAATAGACATTGCTGCAGACCGCGATACTTATCTTGCTAAGGAAACTTCTAAACGAATAAAAAAAGAAATTGAAGAAGCAGAAAGAAAAATGGAGCTTTTTCAGGAAGCTACAAACCGTCTTCGAGATATGATTGCAGAAGCAGATAAAATTAACAAAGGTCAGAAATACACAATAAAACCTGCTGTTGATCCTGATGCTGCTTATGAAATTACAATGAATAATAAAAAACCGGAACAGGGAAATTTGTTTGAACAGAATAATGATACTTATTCAAATTTAAGAGATAAAAAATCAATAGACGGAGCCGCAATGCAGGAAGTTCCTCTTATAATTACAAAAGTTTTTGATGAACACCCTGACAAAATGACAGATGCCGAAAAGAAAAAGAATCTGTCTATGAATGTAAGACGCCTTTTCAGCGAAGGTTTGTCGGCCGATGAAATTTCTAAAAAATTAAACTGTTCAATTACCGAAGTTCAGTTTATAATAGATTTATTGTGAGGTACTTATGAAAATAAAAAAGCAAAAGTGGGGCGTTCTGGCAGACGGAACAAAGGTTCATCTTTATACAGTTTCAAATGGCAATATGTCTTTTTCTTGTACAGATTTTGGTTGTACAATTACAAGCATCATTATAAAAGACAAAAACGGAATTGACACAGACATTATTGTTGGTCATTCAACTTTTGACGGATATCTTACCGGCGATAAATTCTTTGGAGCAGCTGTAGGTCGTTTTGCAAACAGAATTGGTAAGGCTGAATTTAAGATTGGCGAAAAAGTATATAAGCTCAATAAAAATGATGGCCCTAATACTCTTCACGGTGGTTTTACAGGCTACAATAAAATGATGTTCAAGGCTCATATTATCGAAACTAAAAAATCAGCCGGAATTGAATTTACAAGAATTTCTCCGGATATGGAACAAGGCTTCCCTGGTAACTGCGAGCTTTCTATTTCTTATATTCTTGATTCTAACAATAATCTTACAATGAGCTATAAAGCAAGCTCAGATAAATCAACTCCAATAAACTTAACAAATCATTCATATTTCAATCTTGCCGGAAACGGAAATATTGGTGAGCATGTATTGAAAATGAATTCTACAAAGATTCTTGAAGTAAATCAAAAGCTCATTCCTACAGGAAAGCTCCTTGATGTAAAGGGAACACCGTTTGATTTTACAAAAGAAAAGAAAATTGGTAAGGATATTGCAAAAGTTGGAGTAGGCTACGACCACTGTTATGTAACAGAAATGTTTGATCCTGCAAAAAAAGATTGTGCACTTCCACTTGATGACACTGATCTTGTTGAATTTGCTACTGTATATGAACCAACTAAAGGCATTGAAATGTCTGTATACACAAACATGGAAGGCTGCCAGTTCTATACAGGAAACTTCATAAAGGGTGCAATAGGCAAAAACGGACGAATCTACAACAGCCACGACGCCTTCTGTCTGGAAACACAATGCTTCCCAGACACCCCAAACAAACCCGACTGGCCAACATGTATTTTGCAACCAGGAAAAGTTATGAAAACAAAAACCATCTATTCTTTTGGGTTAAAGGAATAGAATTGTAGCAAAAATAATAATTATTCAAAAAGTCATTTTTAATAAAACTCAAAGAATTAATGTAAAAAAAATGCGGAACGATATTCTATAGGCATTTTGAAAACAGTCATACGTGAGCGTAGGGGTGGCTGCAAACTACATCTGAGCTTGACGAGCGAAGCGAGAAAAATCTTTCTTTTTTTTATATTTAAAGGCATATAATGCTTTTTTCATTGAAAATACTCAATTTTAGGAGTAAAATATATTATTATCTTTGGATACAATTATGTGAGGTATTGTAATGGATGTACAATTACAGGAACTGATTGATAAAATCAAGAAAGACGGTGTAACTGCTGCAGAAAAAGAAGCAGCAAAAATAATTGCCGAAGCCGAAAAAAAAGCAGAATCAATTAAGAAAAACGCCGAAGACCAGGCTGCACAAATCATTAAAGATGCAAAAGCAGAAACTAAACGCATGGAAAAGGCCAGTGATGAAGCTATTATCCAGGCAGGAAGAAATATGCTGCTTTCTTTCAAGGATTCAATTGTAGCTGAACTTGACGGACTTATTAAGGCAGAGACCGGAAAAGCCTTGTCAAAAGATGTTTTAGGAAAAATTATTCCTGAAACAATCAAAGCATGGGTTAAAAATACAGATGCATCAGAGCTTTCTGTATTGTTGAGCGACAAAGACCTTAAGGCTTTGGAATCAACATTTAAAACCAAGCTTAAAGCAGAAATTAAAAAAGGAATGGAAATAAAACCAGACAAAACTCTTGCTGCAGGTTTTAGAATCGGTGTAAAGAATGGTGCCGCATTCTATGACTATTCAGCAGATGCACTTGCCCAGATGTTTGCTGCATATCTTAATCCAAAGGTTGCGGAACTTATGAAGGTAGCCGCAAAGGACGCAAAATAGTGGCATATTATTATCTGGTTTCACAGTTACCAAATATCTCTGCTGCCGAAAGTAAATCTGCACTTCCTTTAACGAGCGAAAGCTTCAGGGAAATTGCAGGTCGTTTCATTACGGAAAAAGAAAAATCTGTTTTAAGTAATCTTTCTTTAGTTCCGTCAATGGAGCTTAATGCTTCCGGCTCAAAATTCCTTGATATCTGGTACGAAAAAGAAAGAAACCTGCGATGCGCACTTGCACAAATTCGTGCACAAAAGCTCAAAAAAGACACATTCCCGCTTCCAGCCGGTTGTACTGCAGACATTATTTCTGCTGCAAGAACTGCTGTTGGTATGGACAGTCCTTTAAGTGCCGAACAGTTTCTTTATGAGTACAGGTTACGCCTGCTTGATGATCTGCGTCCACTAGATGCATTTTCTATTGATGCGGTGTATGCCTATGGCATTAGACTTATGCTTGTTGAGCGTATGCGTAAGTTCGAAGTCGAAAACGGAAAGACATCTTATCATAAGATTTACGATACGATACTTGATGGAGATAAACAATAATGGCAAATACTACAAAAGCAAAAGTAGTCGGCATTAACGGAAACATGATCACGATTGAATTCGAAGGTTCTGTTTCCATGAATGAAGTAGGCTACGTTAATGTAGACGGAAAGAAGCTTCGAGGTGAAGTTATCCGTATTCGCGGAAACAAAGCCCAGATGCAGATTTTCGAAATGACACAGGGAATCAAAGCCGGAGATAAGGTTGACTTAGTAGGAGACCTTCTTTGTGCAGAATTGGGACCTGGACTTCTTGGACAGACCTTCGATGGTTTGCAGAATCCACTTCCACTTGTTGCCGAAAAAGCAGGCTTCTTCCTTGAGCGCGGTGTTTATGTAGACTCACTCCCACGCGATAAAAAATGGGACTGGACACCTTCTGTAAAGGTTGGAGCAAAGGTTCTTCGTGGAGATCCTATTGGTTCTGTACCTGAAGGTCCTTTTACACATAAAATTCTTGTTCCTTTTGATTTACTTGGAATGTATACAGTAAAGAAAATTGAAAAAGCAGGAAAACATACAATCGAAGATACAATCTGTGTAGTTACAGACGAAAAAGGAAAAGATCATAAGCTTACAATGGCATTCAAGTGGCCGGTAAAACGTGCTGTAGACTGCTATGCAGAACGCCTTGCTCCATCTGAACCAATGGTTACACAGGTTCGCCTTATTGATACATTCTATCCTGTATCTAAAGGTGGTACATATTGTATTCCAGGTCCATTCGGTGCCGGTAAGACAGTACTTCAGCATACAACATCACGTAACGCAGACGTTGATATCGTAATCATCGCTGCCTGTGGTGAACGTGCCGGTGAAGTTGTAGAAACAATTAAAGAGTTCCCGGAATTGAAAGACCCAAGAACAGGTCGTTCACTTATGGAACGAACAATCATCATTTGTAACACATCTTCTATGCCTGTTGCTTCCCGCGAAGCTTCGGTTTATACATCTGTTACACTTGCTGAATATTACCGCCAGATGGGCTTACACGTATTGCTCCTTGCAGACTCAACCTCTCGTTGGGCTCAGGCACTTCGTGAAATGTCTGGTCGTTTGGAAGAGATTCCTGGAGAAGAAGCATTCCCAGCTTACCTTGAATCTTATATTGCAGCCTTCTATGAACGTGCCGGTATTGTACGCCTCCGCGACGGAAATGTAGGTTCTGTAACAATTGGTGGTACAGTATCTCCTGCCGGTGGTAACTTTGAAGAGCCTGTAACTCAGGCAACACTTAAAGTAGTAGGTGCCTTCCACGGACTTTCACGTGAACGTTCAGATGCCCGTAAGTATCCTGCAATTGACCCAATCATTTCATGGTCAAAATATAATTCAGTTATCCGCGAAGACTGGGTAAGTTATGCACGCAAGGTATTCCTTAGTGGTGTAGAAGTTAACCAGATGATGAAGGTAGTTGGTGAAGAAGGTACTACAACAGAAGATTACATTGAATATCTTAAGAGTGAATTCCTTGATGCAGTTTATATGCAGCAGAACTCATTCGACGAAATTGATGCTGCTGTAAGTCCTGAACGTCAGCGCTACGTATTTGCAAGAGTAGTTAAAGTTCTTGGTTCTGATTTTGAACTTGCAGACAAAGATACTGCACGAAACTTCTTTAACCAGATGCGCCAGAAATTTATTGACTGGAACTACTCAAAGTGGAAGAGCGATAAATTCAAGCAGGCCGAAAAGGATGTTGATGCACATTACGCCAGTGCAAATGGTAAAGTGCGCGACGAAGTTAAAGCAATGCTTAAGGATGGTGAATAATTATGAACAAAGTTTATAGTAAGATTGAATCCATCGTCGGAAGCGTTATCACTGTAAAAGCAACTGGTGTAGCATACGGTGAGCTTGCGGAAATTGAAACACGCTTTGGTAAGTCTCTTGCCGAAGTTAATAAAATCGAAGGTGATGTAGTATCGCTCCAGGTATTTGCCGGCGGACGCGGTATTAGTACCGGTGACCACATCAAGTTCCTTGGACACCAGATGGAAGTTTCTTTCTCTGATGATCTGCTTGGACGTATTTTCAACGGTTCTGCTCAGCCTCGTGACAATGGTCCTGCTCTTGCAGACAGCCTTGTAACAATTGGTGGTCCTTCAGTAAACCCTTCAAAACGTATCATGGCACGCCGTATGATTCGTACCGGTATTCCAATGATTGATATGTTCAACACACTGGTTGTATCTCAGAAATTGCCTATTTTCTCTATTTCCGGTGAACCTTATAACCAGCTGCTTGCACGCATTGCCATGCAGGCCGAAGTTGACGTAATCGTTCTTGGTGGTATGGGTCTTAAGTACGACGATTATTTGTATTTTAAGAAAACACTGGAAGATGGTGGCGCTTTGAGCAAGACAGTAATGTTCATGCACACAGCTGCTGACCCTACAGTAGAATGTCAGAAGATTCCGGACCTTTCTCTTGCAGTTGCAGAACAGTTTGCACTTAAAGGAAAGGACGTTCTCGTTCTTCTTACAGATATGACTAACTTTGCAGACTCAATGAAGGAAATTGCCATTACACAGGAACAGGTTCCTTCTAACCGTGGTTATCCTGGAGACTTGTACTCGCAGCTTGCTGCACGTTACGAAAAAGCCGTAGATTTTGATAGTGCCGGTTCTGTAACAATTCTGGCCGTTACTACAATGCCTGGTGATGACGTTACTCACCCGGTTCCAGATAACACAGGTTATATTACCGAAGGTCAGTACTACCTTAAGGGTGGACGTATTGAGCCGTTCGGTTCTCTTTCTCGTCTTAAGCAGAACGTAAACGGAACAACCCGTTCAGACCACCGTGCACTCATGGATGGTATGATTCGTCTTTATTCAAACTACAAAGACACTCTCGAAAAGAAATCAATGGGTTTCAATATGAGTAAGTGGGATGATAAGCTTCTTGTTTACGGAAAGATGTTCGAAGACGGAATGATGGATCTTTCAAAGAATATTTCTCTGGAAGATGCTCTTGACCTTGGCTGGAAGATTCTTGCCGACTGCTTTGATCCGGAAGAAACCGGTTTGAAGTCATCATTGATTGATGAATATTGGCCTAAGAAGAAGTAATCGCGGGGTGCTAAATGGCAAAAATAAAGCTGACAAAAAATGAGCTCAAGGTTCAGAAAGATGCGCTTAAAATGTACAAGCGATATCTTCCAACCCTTATGCTCAAAAAACAACAGCTTCAGACAGAAATCCGCACTATAGACGCCAAGGCCAAGGAAGTACGTGCAGCCCGTGTTGCTCTTGAAAAAGAGTTTGACGAATGGATTGCAGTATTCGGTGAACGAGAAGCCTTTAAACCAGATATGGTAACTGTAAAAAATATCAAAAAGGGATACGGTAACATTGCCGGTGTTACAATTCCTGTTTACGAAGGAGCAGATTTTGGAAGAGGAGATTACAACCTTTACGAAACACCACTCTGGATAGATATGGCTGCAGACCGTATGGAGAAGGCACTTTCGCTTGATTTGGAAGCAGAAGTTTTAGACGAACAGGTAAGACTTCTTTCTCAGGAATTGCGCACAACAACTCAGCGTGTAAACCTTTTTGAAAAGGTAAAGATCCCAGAGACCAAGGCGAATATAAAGAAAATTACTGTTTATCTTGGAGATGAACAGGTTGCGGCAGTTGTCAGAAGTAAGATTTCTAAGAAAAAACTTCAGGCAAAAGTTGACGCTGAAGCAGAGGAGGCCGGCAAATGATTGAACAAATGAAAAAAGTCTCTGTCGTACTTCTCAATAAAGAAAAAGAAGAAGCATTAAAGGCACTTCGCAAAATAGGACTTGTACATCTTTCTAAGATTGAAGGTTCAAGTGAAAAGCTTAATGCATTCAAAGAATATACTGCTAATGCTATAGTTTCAGAAAGTATCCTTGGAGAAATAAAGCTTGATAAAAAAGCTAAAAAGAACAAGGTAGTACTGGAAGATTCTAAAGTTGTCGAACTTTGTAGACAGGTTGTACAAAAGTCGGAACGCAAAAAGCAGCTTCTTGAAGAAATTTCTGCTGATACTACAGAACTTGATCGTTTTGAAGACTGGGGCAGTGTTAGTCTTGAAGATCTTGATTTCTTAAAAGAAAAAGGAATTCAGATTGCAATGTACGAAATTGCCGCAGAAAAATACAATCAGATTGATCAGGAAATTGAAACAATTCTTGTAAACAATGACAAGAAATCTGTTCGCTTCCTGATTGTAGGCTATGAAAGCAGACCAGAAAAACTTCTTCCAGAAGCATTTGAAGTTCCACTTCCAAGAATGTCCACAACAGCTTTGGAAAATGAAATTAAAAAGGATGCGGCAGAAATAAAAGAAATTGAAAGATTCTATGTAGAGAATGCAAAATATGTTCCAGCTATTACTGCATTCCGTAAGAATCTTGAATCAGACATTGAATTTGAAAATGTTAATGCCGGTATGGAGCATGAGCAGCTTGGTAAGGAAAATGACCTTGCCTGGATTACTGGTTATGTACCAACCCGCGACCTTGAAAAATTCAAGAAGGCCTGTGCCGAAAACGAATGGGCAGTTGCTGCTGCAGATCCAGAAGATGAAGATACAGAAGTTCCAACAAAGCTTCGAAACAACAAGTTCGTAAGCCTTATTTATCCGCTTACAGACTTTTTGGGTACTGTTCCTGGATATCACGAATATGATATTTCGGGCTGGTTCCTGTTGTTCTTTACAATCTTCTTTGGAATGATTTTTGGCGACGGCGGATACGGACTTTTAGTTGCAGCCTTTACAATCATTATGATGTTAAAGAGCATCTTTACAAGAAAGCCTGTTTCACCAATGCTTGGACTTGTTCTGCTTGTTTCCCTTGCTACTGTTGTATGGGGAATGGTAACTTGTACCTGGTTTGGTATTTCTGCTGAACACCTTCCGGATTGGCTTGTAAACCTTTCTGTACCTCAATTTTCAAGTGCATTTGAAAAGAACCTTGATGGAACAGATAGAATCTGGAATGTACCTTGGATTAATGATCCAAGTGTTGGACTTACAAAAAATCAGTTCCAGCAGATTTTCTGTTTCAGTCTTGCATTGGTACAGCTTTCTATTGCTCATATTAAATCTGGAATCAGAAACCTTAAAGAAAAGAAAGGCCTTAAGGTTTTAGGTGATCTTGGATCTATTATGCAGCTTGTAGGAATGTTCTGGATTGTTCTTGCAATGGTTGTAAACAGCCAGGTTTTCAAGATGCTTGGAAATATTGGTGCTGTTCCGGTTGGAAAAATCGAAATAAGCCTTATTGCCCTTGGTTTTGCAATGAGCTTTGTATTTGCAAACTATGAAGGCAGCATTGGAAAATCGGTTTTGGAAAGCTGTAAGAATATAATTTCGGTTGTATTGGGAATTGTAAACGTATTCAGTGATATTGTTTCTTATATCCGTCTTTGGGCGGTAGGACTTGCAGGTGCTGCAATTTCGGGAACAGTAAATCAGCTTGCGTCAGGCATTGCCAATAATCCGGAAGTTGGTTCAATAATTGCACATGCATTGATATTTGTTGCAGTTATTGCATTGCTGCTGTTCGGACATGGCTTGAACATGATTCTGAACGTTCTTTCGGTTATCGTTCATGGTGTACGTTTGAATACTTTGGAATTCTGTACGCACATTGGAATGAGCTGGAGTGGTGTAAAATATTCACCGTTTAAGGATGTGTAAGGCCGCTGGCGGCCGGTGTTAAATAGCAGAGCGTAAAAAAAATTGCGAAAGCAATTTTTAGCTCTACTACTTATAAATTATTAAACTATCGCTTTATGCGATTTATATAAGGAGAATAATTATGACTTTTTGGGGAAATCTTGGTGCTGCTATTTGTATGGGTATTGCTGCTATTGGTTCAGCAATTGGTATTGGAATTGCAGGACAGGGTGCAATTGGTGCATGGAAACGCTGTTACATCAACAACAAGCCAGCTCCATTCATTTTGACTGTATTTGCCGGTGCTCCACTTACACAGACAATTTACGGCTTCCTTCTTATGTCTATTAAATTAAAGGCACTCGGAGCTGAAAATCCTGGTATGTCGCTTGGTCTTGGTATTGCTTCTGGTTTGGCTATGTGTTTCTCTGCTATTGCTCAGGGAAAAGCTGGTGCTGCCGGTTCAGATGCTCTTGGTGAAACAGGAAAAGGTTTTGCACAGTACATCATGGTTGTAGGTCTTTGTGAATCTGTTGCTTTGTTCGCAATGGTATTCTCAATGATCGCATAAGGATACATGACAAAAAAAGTTTATCTGGGTGGGAAGGGACAAACTAAAAGAATATCAATCGGCGGCGATTCACAGGTGTCGCTGCAGACAATGTGGAAAGAACCGATTGATGATCTTACTTCTAATCCTACGAAATTAGAAAAAATCCTCAAGGATATGTCGCAGCTGAAAAATCTCGGTTGCGACATTATCCGTTTTGCGGTCCCTGATATGGCAAGTGCACAGGGACTTTGTCTTCTGGCTGAGCAGACTGATATTCCGCTTGTTGCAGATATTCACTTTGACCATACGCTTGCACTTGAATGCCTTAAGGGAAATGTTGCGGCAATAAGAATTAATCCCGGAAACATTGGCTCCGAAGAAAATACACGAACAGTAATAGAAGCTTGCCGTGAAAATGGGGTTCCAATCAGAATAGGAATAAACAGTGGAAGCCTTCCCAAAGACCTTCAAGAGCAGATTGCAGCAGGTAAAATTTCCAGGGCACAGGGTCTTTGCGAAACAGCAGTTCGTGAAGCTGCTGTCTTTGAAAAATACAATTTTGACCAGTATATAGTTAGCATGAAGTCTTCAGATGTTAACGAAACTATACAGTGCAATCAGTTTTATGCTCAAAAATATAATAATCCCTTGCATCTTGGAGTTACAGAAGCAGGCCCGCTCATTGGCGGAATAGTAAAATCTTCAATTGCTTTTTCAACGCTGCTGGCACAGGGCATAGGTGACACAATCCGAGTAAGCCTTTCAGACACTCCTGAAAACGAAGTTATTGCAGGCTTGAACATCTTAAAAGAATGCGGTAAGCGTAAGGGTGGTGTAAAAATAGTTTCATGCCCACGTTGCGGACGCATTGGTTTTGATGTAATCGGCTTTATGAAACAATGGGAAAACAAACTTCTTGCAATGGATAAAGACATTACAGTTGCAGTTATGGGCTGTGTAGTAAATGGTCCTGGAGAAGGCCGCCACGCAGACATAGGAATTGCCGGTACTGCAGATAAAGCAATAATTTTTAAAAAAGGTAAAATAGTGCAAACGATAGACGCAAAAGATGCCGATAAAGTATTTATAGAGGAATTGAATTCTTTATGAAAAAAATAACACTTTTTGCAGTTTTATCAGTTATTAGTTTTTCACTTTTTGCACAAAACAGCATTAATTCAAAGAGTAATAGTTCATACAGAAACGCAAAGGCTACCTATGAAAACCAGGAATATGGTAAAGCATTAAAATATGCAGAAGATGCAATTTTATATAAAAAAGAACAACTTAAAGCAGATTATGACACAATTGCTACAAGCATTGCTGCCCGTGAAGTAAAAAAAGCAGGCGATGATATTACAGAAATCATTCCTGTTTTGACAGAACGTGATGAATACGATGTAATCAATCTTATAAATTATTATAATTCAAAAGGAAACTTTGATAATTCAATAACAAAGGTTTTAGCTTATATTAAAAATCAGGAAGAATACCCGGAAGCTCAAAAGCTTATTGGCGATATATACAAAATTGAAGGCGAATATTCCTTTGCAGAACAGTATTATCTTAAAGCACTTGAAAATGCCGCAGTTCTTGATATTCCGGATGAACGTTATGAAATAATCTATATGCTCGCAGACTTGAGCCGCCTTAGCAAAGATTATGAAACAATGGAAATCAGATTGTTGAATATAATCGGTAAGGATCAGAATACTCAGAATATGATTCTTTCTAAATCAATGAAAAGCACAGTTTCAAAAAATAATGCAGCTGCAATAGAAAAGTTCTTTACAATGTACCGTGCCAAGGATTATTTTTGTTTAAGAGCGTTCTATGAGCTTGCACAATACTATCTTTCTATAAATGAACTTGATAAAGCATTTAATTACAGTGCTCTTGCAGTAATCACAGGCTTTACAAAAGTTTATGATATTATTTCAAAACGCGATATTGATTTTGACTATACAAATATTTCCGACTTCTTAGACATTATTCCTTTCCACAATGATATTATTGTATGGGGTAATGAAAACGAAGTGTGGAGAAGCTTTAATTTATTCTGCGAAATTTGCGGTAAATGCGGCTACGATAAGTTTTCATACGAACTTCTTACAATTCTTGCATATCATTCGCCACAGAAATACTGGCAGCAGGATGCAGTACTTAAACTTGATAAGCTTGATGGGATAAAGAATCCGGATTAGTATTGTAAACCAAAGCCTATTAAGAATTCTTTTTTAGAAACATTTTCTCGCCAATCCATGTTCAGGTAATTGCTAAGGAATTTACGGCCAACATCTATACCAATGCTTCCTCTGATTGTAATACCAGACCATTTGAGCGGATAAACAAGGAATTCAAGACCGGCTGCATAAAAACCATCTTTTGGATCGAACAATGTATTTGTAATTTTATTATTGCAAAGAGCAATGTCTATAAATGGAGAAGCCTGAAGATCAAAGTTCAAGAATGCTTTTTTGAAGTTTGTTCTGAACAGGTGAATTGGAAAATCAAGATTTAAGATAAATGCTGTTGTTGGCGAAAGGGAAGAATATTTTGTTCCAACATATTCCTGTGTATCTCGTATACCTCTAAGATATCCGCCAATACCTTTTCCATAACTGTAAATATTATCTTTTGATTTTGGATTAAACAGATAAGTAAAGGTTACGGCATTTACAGCAATTCCCATGTCTGGAAGAATATAAGAATCAGGAATTATATCAATTTTTTTATAGGCAGTGGTGTCGAGCTGCACAACAGGATCTAATTTCTTGAGCTTAAAATTATATGTATAATAATTGTCCAAAGAAAGTGTAAAACCTGTTCTTAAATTCTGATCCCAGTCTGTTCGACCGAATGAAAAACGATGTCCAAAGGTAGAAACAGGGCTTGCCAAAGAGTCGTTGTAATTTGAAATACCGTCAAAATCCCAGTAAACATAAGTAACGGCATAAGGTGTCCAGGTAAGTTTTCCAAAATAATTAATTGTTCCAAGAGTAACAGGTGAAGAAAGCTTAAAGTCATTTGTAAAGAACATATTATCTTTAAATACTTTGTAATCGTTTTTGTTTTCAAAACGCTGATTTACTTCGAATACTAAAGATATGTGTTCAAAAGGAAGTGTAAAACGTACACCTGTTCCAATCTGCCATTCAGGCATTGAATCACCTAAGGTAAATGATAAACCAAGATCATTTAACCATACGGCATTAAAGATTCCGGCTTTAAATGGTAAATCTGCACTACAGTTAAAACCAAATTGAGTTTCGCTTGAATCAGATTCATTAGTAGGAATTACAAAGAAAATGTCTGAGTTTAATGTGTTCAAACCGCCAAGAAAGTTAGAATCTTTAATTTTAAGCTTTAATGTAAGACCAGAATTTGAACTGTATTTAGGACCTGGAATGGCAAAAAGATGGAATGAATCTTTTACATAAATATTTAATTTTACAAAATCAATTTCTTCGTCTGTAGTTTGTGAATCTGTATAGAATACTTCATATGATAATAAGATTGTTTCAAAAGCACGTAAATTAGAGAGACGTGTTTCAAGGTCGTCTAAATATTTATTAAAGACTTCTTCATCGTTGAAATAAGTTTTTGTATCTACAGGAACTTCGTTTGCAAGGGCGAATTCCTGTGTCTTTCCAAAAATCCAGTGTCCGCAACCTTCAATATCATAGGTAACAGATTCAATTTTGAATTTGGCTGCAAAAAGCGAACCAAAAAACAACATAAAAACAACAGCTAAAATAAACTTTCTCATTTTAATATGCACCACGTCCTTTAAAGACTACATAAACAGTTTTAATTAAAATCCACATATCAAGCCAAATTGACCAGTTCTGGATATAATATGAATCAAGAGAGATACGTTCTTCATATTCTGTATCGGAACGACCGGAAGTCTGCCACATTCCAGAAAGTCCTGGCGAAACAGAAAGAACATAATCGCGGTAAGGTCCATATTTTACAAGCTCAGGTTCAGTAACAGGGCGTGGACCAACAAAACTCATCTGTCCCAATAAAATATTTATGAGCTGCGGCAATTCATCAAGGCTTGTTTTGCGCAGAAATTTTCCGAACTTTGTAATACGAGGATCGTTTGTAAATTTTCGTTCCTTTTCCCATTCTTCACGCATCTGAGGATTATTTGCAAGAATTTCTTCAAGTTTTTTATCTGCATCTATGCACATAGAACGGAATTTCCAGCATTTGAATTCTTTTCCGTACTGGCCAACCCGTTTGTGACCATAAAAAACAGGTCCTTTTGAAGTGAGCTTTGTAAGAATAATCAGAATAAGGAATACCGGAATAAGAATTGGTGAAAATATCAGAATTAATAAAATATCTAAAATGCGTTTTATAATAAGATTTGCTTTAAAAGTAAGATTATGAGTTGAAGCAAAACCAATTATACCAGCAATATCTTTAAGTTGCTGTGAACAGGTAAAAGAAGTCTGTGATACAGATACAGCTATTGTATAACGGTAAGAAGTCATGATTGTTGAAATTTCACCTTTATAATCACAGATAATTGCCTGTTTTATATTATAGTTATGGATAATTTCGTTTATGTCATTTTCTGGAGGATAAGCCGGAATATCATTTTTTAAACATGGCTCTTTTAAATCTGCATCTATAATAACTGCAGGTTTGTAACCAAGATATTTATTTTTATTAAGTCGTTTTATTACTTCATCTGCACTTGAACCTGTACAGTAAATTACTGCTGGAACTCCAAACCACTTGAATTTAGAAAACTTTCTTTTTGCAAGCTCACGGAAAGTAGGCAGTAAAATCATTGAAAATAAAAATGAAATAAGAAATGCAAAAATAATTGAACCATTGCCTGAATAACTTTTAATAGCGGCGGCTGGATCAGAATCGGTAAGACTTGAAACTACAACAAAAGAAGTAATTACACTAAAGCCAAAAAAAGAAGATATTGTATATTTTTTTACCTGTTCTGCTGCCGGAATCATGATTCCAGGGTAAAGGCCCATGCATCCGAAAAGAAGAAGAATAAAAGGAATAAAGATTGTGTAGTTAATAAAAGAACGGAAATTTATATCATGAATAGCAAACAGGTTTACAATAAAAAATCCGATTGCGATACAAAAAACGAGTGTAAGAATATCAACAATAAACAGAGAAAATCCAGAAAAAAAGGAACTGGTTCTAGGAAAATGTTTTTTTAGATACGCATTAAACTCAGTTTTTGACATATTATCTATTATACTGCTAAATATTTAATATGTCTATCAAATATTATCGGGCTTGACCCGACAATATTCTATTCAAACATAACTGAAATACCTAAATTAAATACAACACCGTGTTTTTCTGAATATTCATCGGTATTGATTTTAGAATAAGGTGTATCTTTTCCTTTTTCGCCTTCAATTCCTGTAAACCAGTCATAAATATAGCCAAGACCTGCATTAATTGTAACAGGAATATCAAACTGTCTTAAATTGTAACTGCAGCGCAATGAAACTACATTAGACCATTCATAAGTTCCGTCGCGGAGGAAGTACTTTGTTTTAGTTGAACGTTCTTTGTTGTGTAATTCTGAATAAAGATTGCTTCCTTCAACAGCACCAGACCCCCAATCAACACCATGACGAATAAGCTGATACTGGAATCCAAGAATTAAGAATGGAGAAGGGTTAGATTCAAGCTGGAAATTAAATTCATCTGAATTTGGTGCAAGATAATAACCAAGACATTCTCCGTTATTTGTATAACTTTCGCTAATATACTGGGTGTACCAAGGAGTGTAATTAATTGAATGGTGAGTATAACAATATGGTTCAACCTTTGTATAGCGGAAAGAAGCTGTAGTAAAAGGAATTAAAGGAACATTTACTTTTGTACCAGCCTGGAATGCAAACATAGCTCTTGTCATTACCCAGAACTTTGTTGTTGGTGAAATTATTTCATCAAGATATCCAGAAACCCAGATTGAACCAATATTTGGAATTTTAAATTTGAAATCAGCAAATAATGCAAGGTTATCATTGTCGCCAACATTATTCTGATAAATTACGTTATCAATAAGAGGGAATGCATATCCAAGTTCAAAGCGTTTTGGCCATACAACTGTACTACCAAAATCAAAATGAAGATGTTCAGAATCAAGGTTTAACATTATTAAAGAAAAATTATTCTGGAAGAAGCGACCGTCTTCCCAATCCTTTGCTTTTGTACCGTCAGTTTCATTAATAATATACCAGGCTCCGTCGTTTATATGATCTTGATTTGGCATTTCAAGGAATCCGGTTAATGTAGAAAGAGAAAGGAATTTAAAAGGAGTAAAGGTTGCTTCTGCAGCAAGAAATGGTCTTGCATGACTGTTAAGAATAAGGCTTGAATCTGTGTCCATGGCTCCCCATTCACGTCTTTGTCGTGCAATTCCAATTTCGATAGAATTATTATTAAACGAAGCATGAATTTCACCATTCATTGCAAACGCAAGTGCAATTCTCTGAGGCCATGTTTCAAGTCCGTCACCAGATATATTAGAAAGGTAGTAGCACGAACCATCCCAATATTTTTGATATTTATAAGGCAAAAAAGAATTGTTTCTATATGTTGTTACAGTTCTTGGATCTTGAGCGCCTTCTGGTGTATAAAGCCATGATCCAATATTATAATCATCCCCAAGCTTTTCAAGTGGCATTTTAGTAAGACCAAGATAACCAGTACAATTATAAGAAAGGTTTTTTGAAAGATCACCCATAAAACCAAAGCGTGAATAACCTTCGAATCCTACAGAATTTTGAGAAGAATTTTTGTAAAGGCCGGCGCCAATATTTAATTCAAAAGTATTATAAAAAACAAATGTGGCTGGATTATCAAGTTCTTTATTTTCTAATTTAAGGTATCCTTCTTTAAGGTGAAGGCCTTCTTCATATTCAAATTTGTTAAGATATTTTTTTACAATTTCAATTGATTTATCATCTTCAAGGTCTTCAAGATTATAAAGAATTTCCTGAAGCTTACTTACAATATAACTTTTTGTATAAGGTTTAGCATATGATAAAGTTGAACAAAGATTCTGATTTTCTGCCGAGCGCAAAATTTCGTATACAGGATCATTAATATCTACGGAAATATTAGTTTGTGCAACAATAATGTTTGTAATAAAGAATAGTGAAAGGATTGATAATAACAGTTTTTTCATTTTTTGCCTCATTTAATACTATAATAAATTATATGTTATTGATAATGATAATTCAACACCATTTTCTGATTTATCTTTTATGTGTTTAGAGTTCAGAACATTTGAAAAAATAAACTGACCATTAAGTTTAAAATGATCATTTATTATATATGAACCTTTTAATATGATTTGATTTGTATACTGAATTATTCCTGATGGTAACATATTAAGTGCATCGGCTTTTGCCTGTTCGTAGTCTTTTCCTAATCTGTATGCAACTGTAGGGTAGTAGGAATAGAATTCTTCATTGTCATCATAATTTCCTGTTTTGTTGGCATTAGGTTTTTCTTTTTTGTTGAAAATACTAAAATCATTTTCGCCTTTTGCAATAAAGTTCCAGCCTAAAGAAGCGCTCCATTTTGAAGGTTTTTCATAGCCGAAGCTTAAAGAAGAAGCAATGCAGTCCGGGCCATAAGGGAAACCTACCCATGAATCTATTCTGTCAGAAGAAAGATTGTCTTTTCGTTCCCTGTATAATGAAGCATTTGGAGTATGTTTTATATATAAATACGGTGATGTATAAACTCCTTCAAGATTAATATTCCAGTAACCTTCATTGATTGCAGGAATAGAAATGTCTGCTCCAGCCTGATATCCAAAGCTGTCCGGGTAAAGTGCTCCGTGAAAGCCTTTCCTTTCTGCAGCTGTTTGAAGTTCATTCTGGGCATATATTAAATAAAATCGTGTATTTTTAATTGGGATCCATTCAAATAAAACCCCAAAGTAAGCACAGAAATTTTCTTCTGCATAAGGAGTAACTTCGGTACTGCGGTTATAATCTTCCCAAGCTGCAAACTGATGCATGAACATAAATGGAATTGTAAAACGGATTTCTGCTGGCTGACATAACAGGGAGCCTTCTAACACACCAAGTTTAAAATTTTTGAATGCAATAAATTCAATCTGATGAAGGAACAGATATTTAGAATAATCAACCTGAACAATGTCACCGGAATACTTAAAACAATTTGTAAAAAGATTAAACTGCAAATATGCATCACTTTCGAATGTTTTGTTGTAAAAAATACTTCCAAGTTGTGTATTACCAATTGAAAGGCCCTGGCGGTTTATATTTAAGTTTACACCCCATTTATCATAATAAAGGCCTGTGGAACCGTATGAGAAGCGGATAAAATTGAATTCGAAATCATCGTGATATGGAAAGTTACTAAGATTTTTTGGATCGCTTGCCCCTTTGTTAGATGCGCTTATAAAAGGATAGGTTCCTATTGTAAAATAATCAGAAATACCGAATATAACAGGCATTGTCAAAAAGTTATCTATAAAGTTGTAGCGGAAAGACCAGGGAATATTCTCATTGCTTTTATAATAAAATTCAGGAGTAAATATAAGATTTGCTTCCAGTTTGAAAGCGTCATCCTTTAAAAACGGAATCGAAGGTATAAGGTTTGAATCTTCATAAAGAAAAGCTTTAATCTGATCATAAGTTTCTTTTCCGGAAGAAGAAAGACTTTCACGGTTGATTTTTTCAAAGTAAAACTTTATTTCACCAGCGCTAAGCATTGTGTTTTCATAAAAGCCAAGTGTTTTAGTTTCTTTACCAAGCTTGTATAAAGAATCATATATCCAATGATCTGAATGAATTATTTGTGTATTATTTAAAATCTGACCCCAGACAGCGGAATTAAAAATTACACATAAAAAAAAGATAACCTTGAATTTAAGCTGCTTTGTCATTATAAGCGTTCCTTTTTTTCAATAATTTTATTAATCTTGGCAATAAAGTTTTCGTTTGAAAATTGTTCAACATGTTTTGCATAAACTTTGCGGTTTGTAAATTCTGCCTCACGCTTTTCAAATTCGTCCATACATTCAATAAGTGAATCTGCAGTCTGTTCTTCAAAAAATAGGCCTGTTTTATTTTCAAGAATAGAATCACACGCACCGCCTTTTCTGTAAGCAAGTACAGGGCAACCGGCAGAGTTTGCTTCTACTGGAATAATTCCAAAATCTTCAATGCCAGGGAACAAAAGTGCTTTAGCCTGTGAAAGATATTCTTTAACTTTTTCGTCACTTACTCGGCCTGTAAATTTAACAAGACCTGAACGTTCATATTGTTTTGCCTGTTTTGATTTTCCGTCACCGATTACAACAATGTGTCGGCCTGATTGTATACAAGCTTCAATTGCAAGGTCTGCACGTTTGTAGCCTACAAGTTGACCAAAGAAAAGGTAAAAATCTTTTGGATCACGAACGCAGTGTGAATATTTTTGAATGTCACAAGGTGGGAATACAACATCGGCTTTTCGGTTATAATAGCGCTGGATTCGGGCTGCAACAAAGGAAGAGTTAGCAACAAAATGATCTACAAGATTGCTGGACATTACATCCCACTGGCGGAGCGAAGGAATCATTTTCTTCATGAAAAACTTAACAAGAGGATTTGCCTTTCTGAAGTATTCATGATACATATCCCAAAGATAACGCATAGGAGTGTGGCAGTAGCATAAATGAAAAGCGTTTGGGGCAGGGCATACACCTTTTGCAGGACCAGATTCGCTTGAAATAATTAAATCATAGCCTGTAAGGTCAAGTTCCATAAGTGCCTTTGGCATAAACGGCATATATTTTTGATAAAGCTTTTGTGCAAGCGGCCATTTATTTATTTTTGTAGTATAAATCTTGTGTGATTTAATCGTCTGTGAAATCTTTTCTGGAGCATAAACGTTTGTAAAAATGTCTGCTTGTGGGAACATTTTGCACAGTTCTTCAAGAACTTTTTCCCCACCGCGCATTGTTACAAGCCAATAATGTACAATTGCAACTTTCATATATTAATTATATAAGTTTGTTTTTATTATTTCAAATGTTTTTTCAAATGAATAAACTGATGGAACTTTTATACAGTTGCTGCCAAAGTTGGACCAGTTGTCAATGAGCTTTTGTGCAAGGTCTTCTGAATCCTGACATTTGAAGAATGTTACCGGAAAATTGTTATATATTTCTTTGAAAACAGGAATATCAGAAAGAACTACGTCTGTATTTAAACTAAGAGCTTCCAGCGGCGGCATGCCAAAACCTTCATAAAGAGAAGGTTGTACAAGGACTTTTGCTTTTGCGTATATTTCCTTAAGTTCAGAATCTGTAATGCGTCCTGTAAAAACTACAGAATCTTTTGGGCAGGAAGCAATCTGCTGCCAGATATCACTGTCGCCGGTTCTAAAGTTTTCACTGTTGCCGACAATCATAAGCTTTGCGTCTATCCCCTTGGAAAGGATAATCTTAAATGCATCGAGCAGTGTGTTTAGACCTTTATGTTTTTTTATATTTCCTACAAACAAAATATAATTTTCTTTTTGTACACTATTGTTAACATCCTGATAAAACCACTGAGGTAATGCATTGTACGTTGTAACAATCTGATTTTGTTTTGTCCGAAGGTGAGCCTGTATGCGTTCCTTGCTGAAATTGGATACTGTAAAAACCTTAGTACTTTTGTTCAACGCATGCTGGTAAAACCATTTGCGTGCGATTGTTCCAAGCTTTCCGGAAAGACCTGGGACGTCAAGAAATACAACATCATGAATTGTAGAAAAAATCGGGATTTTAATTCCGCCTGGTATATTGCAGTAAGGAGTATAATAAAAATCGCAGGAATTAATGAGTTTTTTAAGATTTTCTGGAAAAGCAAACATCTCTTTTAAAGAAAAAGTTAGAACCTGACATTCAACTACAGAATAGTTTTCTTCCCCGGCATATTTTTTTATAAGCTCACAGTTTCCAAAAAGAGTACATTCATATTCCTTAACAAAAAACGGAAGAAGGGCTGCAAGATATGAGCCTATTCCTCCGCTTCCGAGCATTCTGCAATCTACGGCAAGCTTCATTATTTTATAAACTCTTTAAGAGCTGCAACAAGAACATCATTATCTTCTTTGTTTTTGATTGCAAGTCTTATATAATTTGGTTTATCAAAACATTTTTTACCTGTTAAATCTTTTATGAAAATATTGCATTTTTCCAAAAGAGAAACAGCAAGTTTGTCTGAGCGGTTGTCTCCGTCTAAACGGCATAATACAAAATTTGCCTGACTTGGGAACACATGAAGATTTTTAATCTTAGAAAGTTCTTTAATGAAGCGAGCGCGTTCTTCTGCAATAGAATCACAGGCAGCTGCATAAGTTTTAGAATACTTTTCATAAATCTGAAGATAGTATTCGCCAAAGGAGTTTATATTCCAGATTGCATTTGTTTTTTTAATTAAATTAATGTAATCGGAATTTGAAGAGGCAAGAACTCCAAGTCTGAGCCCCGGAACTCCATAGCTCTTACTGATTGATTTTACAACAATAAGATTTTCATATTCATTTAAGATGTCTTCATTCAGCAATGTATAACGGATTTCTTTTTCGGCAAAATCAATAAATGATTCATCAAAGATAAGTTTTACATTGCGTGTTTTAAGTTCCTTAAGAAGAGCAAGAACATCTTTTTTGTAAAGGAAATTACCAGAAGGATTATCAGGATTTATAAGAAGAACTGTATTTACATTATCCTTTTTTACAACAGAAAGGATGTCTGTAGCTGTATAAGAAAAATCCTTACTGTTTGTTTTTACAGGAACAATCTGAGCATTTGTAAATCGTTCAGGATACTCATTAAAGGTAGGATAAGGTACTGCAACTTTTCCAGTAAGCTTTTCGCCAAGAGAAGAAATTAATTCAGCAGCACCGTTTCCAACAACAACATGCTCTGGCAAAAGATTAAATATTTTTCCTGCAAGAAGACTCATCTGAGCAGCACCACTAGGATACTGTGTAAGAAGAGTCTTAAAACTTGCTTCAAGTTCATCAATCATTTTCTGTGGTGGAAAATATGGATTTACAAGATAGCAGTAATCCTTTAGTTGAGGATAGCGCCAGTAACCTCCGTATGTTTTCTGTAAAAGTTTGAGTTTATCTTTACCTTTAGAAAAACGAGTTTCTGCAATTGCAAGGTCGGCAGGATCATCAATCTCGTACCAGTCATCACCTGGAACTGGAAGTCCTTTTAATGTAGAAGAAGACAGGAATGAAAGAACTTTTAAAACCTGCTCATAATATTCGTTTTTACCAAAGGCTTTCTGATAAGCTTCAAGAAATGGAACATAATAGTTCTTTGCAAATTCTTTTGAAAACTTATAAATATTTACAGTCTTGTAATAATCATCAGTTTCAAACCAGTTGAAGTGAGCCTTGTCCAAAATGCCTGTAATATTGTTTTCTTCATCAAGCAGAGTACAGGTTCCGTCCATCCAGCTTTCAAAATGAGAAACTACGGCAAGGTTAGGATCTTTTGATTTTATAAGCTTTGTAATAATTTCAGGCTTAAAAATAAGATCGCTTTCCAAAAGTATTGTATCGTCCTGGCAGAAGGCATCGCGTGCCATGTAAAGCGAATAAATATTGTTTGTTTTGTCGTAAACCTTGTTTTCAATAAATTCAATTTCCATTCCGTTAAGGTTTGATTTATTGAATTTTGAATGAATGAAGTTTATGAGAACATCGCTTTTGTAGCCAACAACAATAACCATTTTTTTAATGTTGTTTTTTACAAGTGCTTCAATTGCATATTCAATAAGAGTTTTTCCGTTTACCGGAACCATACATTTAGTTGCGTTTTTTGTATAACGGCCAAGGCGTTTTCCCATACCAGCGGCCAGCATAAGGGCTTGCATGTTTCTACTCCTGTGTTTGTTGTTCTAGTTTATTAATCATAAAATCTGCAACAGCTTTACCTGCTGTACCTTCGTTCATCCAGGCTTGAGCTTTTGCTTTATGACGTTTTTCTGCAAGCTCTGTACTGTCGCTTGCAGACTGAATTACATCTTTAATATTATTGAACTGTTCTTCTTTTAATTCAATACCAATTTCACTAAGTGTTCTGAACTGCCAGATATTCTTTCCGTTATCTGGTAAATCATAAGAATCATAAGGACGCAAATCCAGGTCAGCATTAACATACATAACAGGTTTATCACAAAGGAATGTATAATCATAAATAATTCCGGAAAAGTCAGAAATCATAATGTCCGATTTTTTCATAGAGTAAATGTTATCGCGTTCATAATCCCATGTAAGATTTGTAGTATCTTTGTATTTTTCAGTTAATCGGTCAAGCATTTCTTTTTCCGATTTCTTTGACTGAGGATGAGGACGAACAATTATATTCCAGCCGGTTGCAACAAGAGGATCCAAAAGCTTTTCGCCATATTTAGTAAGAAGTGCACTTGCACCCCAGCTTGGAGAAACAAGAACTGTAAAGTTGTGATTTTCTTCAGCAGGAATACTATTCATTTTTTCTTTAAGAGTATCAAGATAAGGACATCCTACAACAACAAGCTCTTTTTCTTTTATCTCACGCTGCTTTTCAAGAAGTCTTATATCTTCTTTCTGATAATCTCCGGAAAGAAGAACAGAATCAAAATAATCAATTCCAAAAAGTCGGTACATTGTTGCATCACTAGGAGCATGAAGAATATGTGTATAATGCTTTACATGTTTGCTTCGTTTAAGCTGGTAAACCTGAAGGCCTGGAGTTGTCATAAGAACAACACCTGCTGTTAGCATATTAAGTTTTACAAAAGCCATATTTCCTTCACCGATAAATTCAGGTTTTACATATTTATAGCCGGCTTCAAAGCATGGATCTTTTTCGGTTGAAGTGTAATAGGTAAGTTCAACCTGTCGTTTTTCAAATTCTTCACAGATTGGTTTAAATGTGTTCCAATATTGAAGGCCTTCGTTGTAGATTACATATTTTTTAAAATTAGAATCTGCAGTTGTAGAAACACCGTTTTTCTTTGCAGTGAATAATAACTTTACTTTAATCCATGCAGCTTTTCCAAGGAAAAATAAAGTAGCGGCAGCTCCAATAAGAATTGAAAAAAGCATGGAGCCGGTGCCAGGATCAATATATAAAAAGTTCATAATTATTTTCCCTCCTTATCTGAAGGTGCTTCATGGTTCCAGTTTTCAGGATCAAAAATATTGTCTTTTACAGAATACCAGTCTGAATCTTCAATTTTGAATGTATTGGTTTTGTGAGCATCAGGAGCCCAGCCATGATTTTCAAGTACAAATACTTTTTCTTTCTGCTCCGGCTGATGAATTGGATTTCCTGTAAATGGATTTACGGCATCATCCATAATTCCTTGAATTGCTAAATCTGGGGTGTCGGCATTTGTCATAAAGGTCATGTCAATTTCAAGTTTACCGTGTGAATCAAAATCCTTAAAAAGAAGAATAGGATGATGTGATTCAATCGTAAACGGAAGATTTGCCTTTGCCTGATCAGGTGCAACCTTAGCGTCAAGTGGAGCGCCGTGATCTGCTGTTATGATAATTCTTGTATTATCATAAACTCCCATTTGTTTAAGGTATTCAAAAAATTCTCCAAGTCTGTTTAATGCTCCTGCGTTTGCATGATAGTGTAAATCTTCTGCAAAAGGGCCGTCACCATAATTAGTAACATTTGCTAAAGGAACATAATCAGGGGCCTGTAAATAATGAGGTTCATGAGTTAATTCATTAACAAGATAAGTAAATGTTGGCTTATCAGAATCGGTAGCAGTTAATTCCGGTAGTAAATCAAGAACTGCGTAGTTGTTTACAATATCCTGAAGGTTTTCCAAAGACTGATTTGTACTCCACCAGAAGCCGTCGTTATAAATAGAATCTCTGAAATAAAGAGGCATTACCTTTAAGAAACTGAACCAGATGAAATTGCGTTTTAATAAATCGCTTCTAGCAGTTGAAGAACCAGCTTCCGGATGCTGCTTGAGCCATGCGTCTGTATAAATACGAATTGTAGGATGTACATGAATTGAAGGATAGTCATTATAAATTCTAAGATCAGGAATCCAGCTGTAATTTGCCCAGGACATATCTGTTACTGTTGTATCATAGCCGTTCTGGTCAAACAAAAGCGGAAGTACTGTAAGTGATTCATTATGTTTTGTGACTAGAGGAACATCAGAGCGTTTATTAATTTCATACGGTGTATAATCGTATCCGCCGTACATTGGTGGGGCTCCAATTAATGTATGATCTGCATAAGAAATTGTATTTGAAAAAAGCTTAAAGCCGTCAAATTGTGAATACAATTCTTCATTTTCATCAAAGATGTAAGGAACAAAGCCATTAACACCGCGGTCAAGCATGATTACAAAAACATTTTGTCCTGTCTTACTAAGATTAAAAATAGGTTTAATTTCTGAAGAATCTCCGGCAAGCTGGGCAGAAGAAGCCCTGATTTCTTTTGCTTCTTTATAGCCTTTGCTTATTGTAAGAGAATGAATAAACGAAATACCGACATTTGTAATTATAAGAACAGAAGCTACAGCAACAAGCCATTTTTCTTTTTTGAAAATCATAAGAAGAATCACGGCAATAACAGGAATAAGCAGACAAAGAAGATTTATAATTGCTTTTATCTTTTCTGGTCGTAAGGCGCCTGCATCTGAGAAAGTCAAAAGAGTATAAAGAGTACCATAATTTCCGCCAAAGGCAAATGCATTTACAAATGCTCCAAAGCACATTAATGTACCGAAAACTGTCATTATTGTCTGTGTCTTTTTTCCAAACATAAAGTAGATACAGCATGGCCAGAAAATACAGAATCCAATTGCCTGCCATAGTGAATGTCTTAAGAAAAAGAAAGGGGAATTATAAGATTCTACAAAAGAGAACTCCATTGGAGAAGAAGAAACTACATATGAAGGAAGAGTGTAGCCTACAAGAAGAGCAAGTGTAATACCTGTTGTAAGGAACAGATTTTTTCTAATTGAATCATTCTGTGCTAGAGACTTAAATGGTTTATTAATAAGCCAGTTTATTGCTTTTATAATCAAAGGCATTATAAAAACAATAGAAATTGCAGACATAAGCATTATTCTTCTGTATAAGAAGCCATGATGTCTGAAAATTAAATACCAGTCTGCTCCAAGAGCAAAGAAACATAATACACCGTAAAGAACCCATACAGGATGCTTCATTTTATAGAAGACATTTTTTATTAAACTGAACAGGTTGTTCATTGTCCAGTATACTACAAGGCCGCTTGGAGAGTTATACAAAAGTACAAGGAATACTAAAGCAGTTCCATAAATCTGTATTTTTTCTTTTATCGGGTGGCCTTTACTGTAAATGGCACCTGCTACAATATTTATAAGGGTCATTATAATTGGAAGAATGTTTATGTTGAAATTTCCAATCGTAAAAGTTGCGTCGGGAGCACCCATATCTTTAATAAAGAAAAATGAAAAGCCCCTGAGCTGTTCAAGATTACTTAAAAATTTATAGGCTGCAATAAAGAATGGAATCTGGATTGCAAGACTAATAGAAGATCTTAATGCCATCATAGGATGATAATGATTCTGTTTGTAATAAGTAGAAAGAATCATGTATTGTTCATCACCCTTGAAAACTGCTTTTATTCTGTCAATTCCCGGTTTAAGTTTTTTCTGAATGTTACGTTCTTTTTCCTGCCAGTTTTCTGCAATTATATAAAGCGGAAGACAGAAAAATGAAACTGCAAAACTTACGATTAAAACTGCAATTCCGTCGTTTTTAAATACTTTCCAGCCAACATAATAACATAATTCAACCAGCTGATATAAAGGGTAAATAATTATAGAATAAAGAAAATCAAGCATTTTATCCTCGTTTTAATATATAAACAGTTTAATTTAAAGATATAGTTTAATCAATCATAAGATATTTTTGATTTGTTCAAGATATAATGCAGCCGATTTTTGCCAGCTGTATAAGTTTAAAACTTTGTCTGCAGGTGAAATTTCCTGATTTAATAAATCATCAAGATTTACGGCAGGCTTTAACGGGTCTATATAATGAACTGAATCCTTAAAAACTTCCGGTAAACAAGCTGCATTTGAGCATATTACCTTAGCCCCCATAGCAAGAGCTTCGAGTGGTGGAATACCAAAACCTTCGTATAGTGAAGGAAAAACGAAAGCCTTGCAGTTTTTCATAAGAAGCTTTGCATTTTCATCAGAAACATAACCTAAAAGATGAAGGTTTGAAGGAAGCTGGTCTCCGATTGTGTTTCCAAGCTTTTGAATGTCTATTTTTCCGGCAACTACAAAGGTAGAATCGGGATTTTGTTTTGCAGCATTAACAATCCATGGAAAATTCTTGTTTTTTGCAGCAGTTGCAAGTGAAAAATAATAGGATTTTTCATTCAGGTTAGGATATTCTTTTTGTAGAGTTACATTCGGGGCAATTTGAGTTGAAAAATGCTGCCAGCCGTTATAGGCAACCGTTATTTTTTCTGGTGATATTTTATAAGTTTTATAAATTTCAGACTTTGAATATTCAGAAACAGTAAAAACATGTCTAGTTTTTTTAACAGCTACGCGATATTGCATCAAGTGCCAAAGGCGTGCAAGAAATAAATGTTTCGTTGTAATGAATTGAGGATTAATTTTATATGTAATGTCATGAACGCAGCAAATTCCTTTTGGGAAAAATAAAGGAACAGAATTACATAAATGAACTCCGAGTGCGTGATTTTTTTTAAGATATTTAGAAAGCTCTGTCTGTTCCCATAAGATGCCGCTTTTTTTACCCAACTTAATTATTTTGATATTTTTTAATGGTGGAATTATTTGTGTATTATGGGGCACTGCAAGTTCAAAAGGAATATTTTCGTTTGAAATCAGTTCATCAAGAGCTTTAGTAATTTCAAGTGCGTAACGTTGAACACCGGTTATATTCTGGCTAAGAAAACGACCATTAATTACTACCTTATTTATTTTATTCATTCTAAATGCTCCAAAGTGTTTTTATATGTTTCTTTGTGCTATTAATAAGAAAAGGATTAATCCAGATGAATGTTACTAATAATTTTATAAAAAACAATGCAATTTTATTGTTATTATATTTTTTTAAGAATCTTACGCGGCTAAGTTCAAATTGAATGCGGCTAAAGCTTGCCTTTCGTTTAATGGAAAAATCAGAGCCAGCAGAACCTCCGCATAAATGTTGAATTTGTGGACCATCAATAAGAACCCGTTGTTTTCCAGAAATGGCAAGTTGTCTTTGTAAATCTGCTTCTTCAAAATATAAAAAGAATAATTCATCAAAACGGGCAGAGGCTTCGTTTTTCAGGAATAGATCAGCTCCCGTAATGTAATCAACATTTCCTGTATAAAAAGAGGCTTTGTCTGAATGAACAAAACGGGCTGTTGAAATACGAAAAATATACATAAAGGAAAGAACAATATTCGAAGAATACATTTTCAAAAGCTGCTTAAAAGAAAGCCCAAAACCTGCAAAAGTTCCATATGAATGAATTACATTATTATCTTTATCTAAAAGGTTTGCCCCAATTGCACCAAGATTTTCATTTTGATGAGCTTCAAAATAGTCAAAAAAGATTTTAGGAGCATTGTTTAGAAGTATAGTGTCACTGTTTAAATAGAAAATGTATTTGCCTTTTGCAATATCAAGCGCACGGTTATTGGCAGCACCAAAACCAAGATTTACGCCGTTTGCAATTGTTATAACCTGCGGGAATTCAGAACTCAACATTTCTAAAGAGCCGTCTGTGGAGCCGTTATCGCTAACAATAACTTCAAAATCAAGGTCCTTTGTATGCTCATAAATGGAAGTCAGGCAGTTTTTGAGAAAATCGTGTGTATTGAAGTTTACAATTATTATTGAGAGTTGCATTTATAAGCTCCAAATTGATTATTCTTAAAGGCTTTAATTCCCTGTCGAATGTAGCTTAAATCTTTAAAACGGAATTCCAGTGTTTTTTGAATGACTGCGTAAATCATATATTTTTTATAACCGTTTGATTTAAATTCCAACGGAAAAGTTTTTTTAATATAAAGCATGTTCCTGAAAATATAAAAAAGCCGTACACCAGAATGCTTGCAGGGGCGTGGAAGAATTGTCTTTTTTACAGCCCCTAAAGTGTGAATCATAATTACATTTTGAAATTCACAAATCTTATAACCTGCATGTGTAAGCTTAAAACAAAATTCATGATCAACTTCGTCAATAAAAAGAGTTTCGTTAAAGCCATTAACCTTTAGCCAGGCTTCAAGACTGATTATGTTTCCGCTTGTCATAACCTTTTGTCTAAAAATTTCTGATTGTTCAGATTTCTTTTCTGTTTGAAATTTTATGTCACCAACAACAGATTTTAATTCATTCCTGTGAACAGGGGCAAAGCTTATAACAGCAGGATCTTTTGTTTGAAAAATCAAATCAAAAAAAGAAGTAAGCTGCAGGCTATCCCACGCAGAATCCTGGTCCATTGTCATAACCCAGGTAAAGCCGTTTTCAAGAGCATTTTTACAGCCTGTATTCAAAGCAGCAGCAATTCCAAGATTAGAATTGTTTGGAATATAAACAGCATTTGAAATTTTTAAAGCAAGTGCAGAATTGTCTATGTCAGAATTATCAACAATAAAAACCTTTTTAAAATGTGAACTGTAGGTTTTTATATTTTCAACATCAGTTTCTTTTGGATTAAACCATATAACTATTACTGCTGTTTTATTTAAATCAAACATAATAATATTATATACAAAAAGAGGAAAAATAACTATTATATAAATATATGAATTATAAATTAATAAATATGCCGATTCATGGTGACCGACGCGGAAAGCTTGTTGCAATTGAAGCATTAAAAGATATTCCTTTTGAAATAAAACGAGTTTATTATATGTTCGATACTCTTCCAAATGAATCAAGAGGCTTCCATGCTCACAAAGAGCTTGAACAGATTATTATTGCAATGGACGGCGCCTGTCGTTTTGTTCTTGATGACGGAACAAATAGAGAAGAAGTACTTTTGAACCGCCCTGATGTTGGCCTTTATATTGGCAAAAACATGTGGCGCGAAATGCACGACTTTTCGTACGGCTGCAAGCTTGTAGTTCTTGCCAGCGAACATTACGATGAAAAAGAATATATCCGTAATTATGATGATTTTTTAAAGAGCTTGAAATGAAAGAATTTATAAAAAAAATTTTACATCTTTTATTAGATCCTTTTTTTAATATTTGGTTTAAAATCAATTGGAAATTGTTCAATAAAAAAAACAGTAATAATGATTATAAATATTATGTATCTATATGTGCTATATTTAAAGATGAAGGTAATTATTTAAAAGAATGGATTGAATATTATAAACTAATAGGAACAGATCATATTTTTTTATATAACAATTTTTCTACTGATAATTATAAAGAGATTCTTCAGAAATATATTGATAATAATTTTATAACATTTATAGATTGGCCTGTTCAACAAGGACAATTAAAAGCATATAGACATTGTATTGAAAATTATTCAACTATTAGCAAATGGATAGGTTTTTTTGATATAGATGAGTTTTTTGTATCTTTAAATCATAAAACTTTAACTGAAGAATTACAATGTTATGAATTATATCCTTCAGTTGTTGCAAATTGGAAAACATTTGGTTCATCTTCTATTACAAATAGAGATTTGAGTATTCCTGTAATTAAAGATTTTACAAAATGTCAAACAGATTATTATTGGGGAAAATATTTTATTAATAATTCATATACAATTAATTATAATTATAGAAGAAATAAACAATTCGTTCATTCTATATGGATTAAGGTTGGTTTTGCATACATACCGCCAATTACATGTAATTATAAATTTTATTTTGGTAAATATATTGATATATTAAATAGACCTTCAAATCAGAAATTCTGGTTAAATCATTATTATACAAAATCAAAATCTGAATTTGAAATTAGGATAAATAAAACTGATGTTCTTTATAAAAAAAATAATAAAAATATTCAAATTTTAGATAAACTAGATAAAAAATGTGTAGAAACCGATACAACAATACAATACTATTTACCTGAATTAATAAAACAATTATGATTACTTTCGTTTTATTTTAGATAATTCCAGATATTCCCCAATTTTATTAAACAAAGAAACAGGACTTAAAAACTGCAGCTTGTTCATTTTGGTATCGTACAATCCTGTTTTATCAAATTTTAATACTTGTTTTTTCATAATTAAATAACATAGTTGCTGATCAATTATTTCAAAAAGCATAAAATGTTTTTTGAGTGCAGGTAATTGATTTTCAATATAAAAATTATAATCCTGCTGCTGGTAAAGTCTTCTAACAGGAGAAAGATTACTATGAGATGCAGAAGTATTACTTACCCTGTAAAAAACAAGCTCTTTATCTACAGGAATAATTTCATATCCGCTTCTGGCTACATTAAAAGTAAAAGGTGTTTCATCAAGCATAGTATATTTAAGGTTTATGCCGCCAGTTTCAACATAAAGCTTACGTGAAAAAAACCATTCCGGTCCCGGGTATATTAATTTATATCTTGAAAGTCTTTTTTTGACACTTTTTGATTTATGCTGTAATTTATTAAGGTGATTATAAAAAGCCTGTATTTTTCTTAAGTCAAAGCTGCTGTCTTCACAAAAGGCTTTAACCTTACATGTAAAAAACTGAATTTGGGGATTTTCCATAGTGGTATTTACAAAAGTTTCAATACATTGTGGTGAAAGAAGATCATCGCCGGCAAGAATTTTTATCCATTCACCAGTAGAATTAATTATTGATGTATGAAGATTACAGGCAGTTCCCGCATTTTTTTTTGCAGCAATTACTTTTATAGTTGTAAAACGAGTTTTATTTTGATCTGCCCAATTATTAATTATATTAATTGTATCATCTTTTGAACAATCATCAGAAATTACAAGTTCTATTTTGTTATAGGTTTGAGCTTTTATGCTTTCAAGTGTCTGTATAATTGTAGAAGAAGAATTATAAGTAATAATACAAACCGAAACTAAAGGTTCCATTAATAACTCCTGTATTTTTTTATTATATACAAAATGAATAAAAAGGACTATTATATAATTATGATTCATGCATTGTCCGACTGCCAGTCAAAAAATATAGGCAATAATACAAACATCTGGCAATTCTGCATAATTTTTCCAAATGCAAAAATTGGCGAAAACTGTAACATATGCGCAAATGTACTCATAGAAAATGAAGTAAATGTTGGTAATAATGTAACTGTAAAAAGCGGAGTACAGCTTTGGGATGGAATAACCGTAGAAGACAATGTTTTTATAGGCCCAAACGCAACCTTTACAAATGATCTTTATCCTCACTCAAAAAATCCAGACTGGAAACTAAAAACTACTACAGTAAAACAAGGTGCCAGCATAGGAGCAAATGCTACAATCCTTTGCGGAATAACAATTGGAGAAAATGCAATGGTTGGCGCCGGTAGTGTAGTTACAAAAGATATTCCAGATGGTGAACTTTGGGTTGGAAATCCGGCTAGATTTGTAAGAAAGATCATAGGGGGGGGTACACATGTAAAGTAGTTTTTACAAAAACTTCTTTTTTCAATGATGAAGAAGGAGCTTTGGTATGAAAAAACTACTTTTATTATCATGTGGAACAAATGCCTGTTTTCATATTGCTAGAGTTCTGAAAGAAAAATTTAAGAAAGATTTTTTTATCGTTGGTTGTGATATAAACAAGAATTGGCTTATTCCGACTTATGATTATCTTGACGTCTTTTATCAATCTCCATTTTCAACTGATGAAAATTATTATTCCTTTGTATTGAATATTTGTAAAAATGAAAAGATAGATTTTTTGTTACCAAGTTTTGATAATGATCAGTTTTTATTTTCCTGTGATAATAAGGATTTAAAAGAACTCGGAGTAAAATCGTTTGCAATAAGTAATTCTTTACAATTTTATATAGATAAAGAAAGTACAAATAATTATTTAGAATCAATAGGAATTCCTGTCCCAAAGAATTTTACTAAAGATTCAGTTGAAGATAATACAGAATATTTTGTAAAACCTATTCATGGAGTAGGGTCAAATGGTATACGAAAAGAATTAGGTTCTATAATTAGAGATAAAAATCAGGATACTTCAAAATCAATAATACAGGAATTATGTTTTGAGCCTGAATTTACACTTGAATGTTTTCATTATAATAACAAGATTTATTCAGTTGTCAGAGAAAGAATTGCAAGTAAATCTGGAGTTTGTATAAAAACAAGGATATTTCAAGACAAAAAATTAGAGCAATACGCATATATATTAGCAAAGAATACTAATCTACCTCATATATTCAATATGCAGTTTATGAAAAATCGAAAAGATGAATATGTTTGTACTGATTTAAATTTAAGAACTGCAGGTGGAATGAGTTTATCTTATGCAGCTGGTTGGGATGAAGTTTCAGCCCTTGCAAATATAATGTTAGAAAAAGATGATAAAACAATAACTTCTTCAGTAAATAAAACTATATCTGAACAATATATTATCAGACATTATGAAGATTCTGTAACAAAAGTTGTTAGAAAAAGAATAGCATTTGATTTAGATGGAACTTTACTTGATTCAAGAAAACGACACGAAATCGTAATGTCTGATGTTTTGAAGAAATATAATATAAAATTAAATACAACTGATTTAATTCCATTTAAATCTGATGGACATAATAATAAAGATTGGCTTATTTCTAAAGGTATTTCTGAAAATAAAGCAAAACTAATAAATAAAGAATGGATTTCTAGAATTGAAGATAATGAATATTTAAATAATGATTTCCTTTATCCAAATATAAAAGAAATACTGATAAAACTAAGTAAAGAGAATGATTTATTTCTTATTACAGCAAGAAACAATAAAGAAAATGCATATCAACAAATTAATAAACTTGGAATTTCACAATACTTTACCGGAATATCTGTAGTAGACACGTGTAGCAATACACCTGAATTGAAAGCTATTGAACTCATAAAATATAAAGCAGAAATCTTTATTGGTGATACAGAATCAGATTATGCTGCGGCAATAAAAAGTAATTGTAATTATTATGCTTATAACAATGGTTTTAGAAATAAAGAATATTTTAAACGGATAAATATTAAATCGTATAATAGTATTAATAATATTCTTAAATCAATTATAATATAAACATTTTTTCTTACATTTATTGTTTTTTTATGATATAATTTTTAATGTATCTGAAAGGATTGTAATAATGAATGTACCTTTTTTAAGTTTAAAAGATGTAACAGATAAATATAAGGACGAAATACACGAAGCCGCTTTACGTGTTATAGATTCTGGCTGGTATTTACAAGGAAAAGAAAACGAAAAGTTCGAAGCGGATTATGCGAGTTATATAGGGACAAAATACTGTGTAGGCTGTGCAAACGGATTAGATGCACTTATCTGGATTTTCAGAGCATATATTGAACTTGGTATTATGAAACCTGGTGATGAAGTAATCGTTCCTGCAAACACTTATATTGCAACAATTCTTGCAATTACCGAGAATGGACTTGTACCTGTGCTTGTTGAACCGAATATAAATACATATCAGATTGATGACACTCTTATCGAAAATAAAATTACTTCAAAAACAAAAGCTATTACAATAGTCCATTTATATGGTCAGTGTGCCTATACAGATAAAATTGGTGAACTTTGCAAAAAATATAACCTTAAACTGATCGAAGACAACGCACAAGCTCATGGTTGTATTTTTAATGGTAAAAAAACAGGTTCAATGGGAGATGCTGCTGGACACAGTTTTTATCCAGGTAAAAATCTTGGTGCCCTTGGCGATGCTGGAGCAGTTACAACAAATGATGAAGCACTTGCAAAAACCGTTAGAAGCCTTGCAAATTATGGTAGTCAGAAAAAATATGTTTTCCAGTATTGTGGCCGAAATAGTCGATTAGATGAAATTCAGGCAGCAATTCTAGATGTAAAACTAAAACATCTCGATGAAGATGTTACTTTAAGAAAAACTGTTGCGAAAAAATATATAGAAGGCATTAAGAATCCTAAAATCACATTACCAAAAATTTCAGACTGGAATCAACATGTATTTCATCTTTTTCCAATAAGATGTGAACGACGTGATGAACTTCAAAAATATCTTGAAACAAATGGTATAGGAACAAATATTCATTATCCAATACCTCCTCATAAACAGGAATGTTACAAGGAATGGAACAGTATGAATTTGCCTGTTACTGAACAAATTCACTCTCAGGAATTGAGTTTACCAATGAGCCCATGTTTGACTGATGAACAAGTTGAATATGTTATTAGCATGGTAAATGAATTTAAATAATAATTATTGGTAAATACAAATGAAAATTCTTTTTGTTGTTTCATGGTATAGTTCAAAAGATGCAGAAGTTTTGAAAGAAGGTATTTTTCATTATGAACAGACTATAGCATTAAAAAAATATGCTGACGTTGCTATTTATTTTCCTTTTGATAATTCGATAGAAACAGATTTTTCAGATACAATTGAACATGATATAAGAATTTTTAGGCGAAACAATAAGAATAAATCAAGAATTATAAAAAATATAAATTATTTAAAAGATTATAAGACTATAAAAAAACTTTTTTCACCAGACATAATTCACGCACATGTAGCTTCTGGTGTTGGTATGATTGTAGCAAGATGGAAAAAAATATTTAATACTCCTTATATTCTTACTGAGCATATGCCTGTAGAAATGATGAATTTAAATATCAGGAAAAATTTTAAAAAGTTTAAATATATTTATAATAATAGTTCAAAAAATATTTGTGTTTCTAAAGATTTATGTCAAAAGTTACAGAATCTTTATCCAGAGATTATTTTTTCTGTTATTTATAATGGAATTTCTTTAAAACTTTATGATGATTCATTTATTAAAAATATAAATTTAAATCATAAAATCAATTTTGGTATTGTCGGAGTCTTTTATGATAAAGAAGTTAAAGGTTATCAATATTTACTTCCTGCAATAAAGAATCTTGTTATAAAAGGATTTGATATATGCTTGCATATTTGTGGTGGTGGTGAATATTTAGATTATTATAAAACAATGTCTTCCAATTTAGGAATTACAGATAATTGTATCTTTTATGGACAAATTGAAAATAATCATGTTTATTCCATAATTTCTAAAATGGACTTTATAATTTCAGCAAGTTTATATGAGAGTGCTGGTTTGTCAGTTGAAGAAGCAATGTTATTGGGAAAACCATTAGTAGTTACTAATTCAGGTGGAGCAAGTTCTTTAGTCACTGAAAATTCAGCAATAATAGTTGAAAAAGGTAATACTGAAGCACTAGAAAATGGTATTGAAAAAATGATAAAAACTTATAAGAAATACAATTCTGAATCAATAAAACAATATGCACTGAACAACTTTGAGATTAATTCTATTACAAATAAATATTTGCAAATTTACAAAGAATTATTAAACAATAAATTAAGAGGTCACTAAAATTTCTAGAACTAGTCAATCGCTAAAAAATATACTTATAGGAATGTCTTCTCATATAATTATTACTGCAGTTTCTTTCTTTACTACAAGAGTAATTAAATTTAGTCTTGGCTTTGAATATCTTGGATTAAACGGTGTTTTTAATAATATAATTTCTTTGTTATCACTTACAGAACTAGGAATAGGAAATGCAATTATTTTTGCTTTATATAAACCTCTTGCAGAAAATGATACAAATTTAATTTCTATCTTGATGAGATTTTACAGAAATGCTTACAGAATAATTGCAATGATTGTATTTACAATTGGTTTAATAATAATGCCATTCCTAAAGTTTTTTGTAAATACGACTTTATCAATGAATTATGTACGAATTGTTTTTCTTCTTTTCGTTTTTAATTCATCTGCATCTTATTTATTATCATATAAAAGGAATATTATATTTGCAGATCAAAAGAATTATATAATTACTTTTTATACAATGATTATTTCCATTATTTCAAAAGTTGGTCAATTAATCATTTTTTATATTACAAACAGTTTCATTTTATATTTAATTGTTAATATTATCTGTACAATTGTTTTAAATATATTGATATCAAATAAAGCAAATAAATTATATCCATATTTAAAAGATAATGTTACTGAAAAACTTCCACAAGAAATAAAGCAAATGTTAATTTCTAAAATTAAAGCTTTATTTCTACACTCAATCGGAGCGTATTTTGTTTTTGGTACAGATAATATTCTTATTTCGTATTTTAAAGGTGTATCAGAAGTAGGTCTGTATGGCAGTTATATGATGATTGTTTCTTTCTTAAATGCATTAGTAACTCAAATATTCAGTGGTATCACTTCTAGTGTTGGAAATTTTCTTTTAGATAAATCAAAGGAAGAGCAATATGGGCTATATAAAAAAATTGAGTTTTTTAATTCGATTATTATAATTTTTATTTCAGTTTGTACAGCTACATTAATAACACCTTTTGTAACTTGGTGGCTGGGTCCAGATTCTGTTCTTCCAGATTCAATTGTATATCTTATTATATTAAGTAATTTTATTACTTTATCTCGGAATCCAATAGGAACAATAAAAAATGGAGCTGGACTTTTTGAAAGAGACAAATATGCACCTTTGATTGAAAGTTTTATAAATCTTGTAGTTTCCTGTATTTTAGCTAAATATATTGGACTTGCAGGAATTATACTTGGAACAATAATAAGTTCTATTCTTGTTCCATATTGGGTAACACCTCATATTGTTTATAAATATATCTTTAATAAAAAAGCTTTTACTTATTTTATACATATCATATTAAATTTATTATATTGCACAGGAATGATTATACTTTTGCATTTTATGTTACAAAATATTTATATTTTAAATGATACAATGACATTACTATTAAAATTTTTAATTACAGGAATTATTTGTATTTTGTTAGAATTCTTATTATTCTTTAAAAATAAATACTTTCCAGAAATAACAAAATTAATAAAGAATATTATTCATAAAAAATAATAATTAAATTTGCCACTTCAAACTCAAAGCATAAAAACAGTTTAATCTGTAGTCATCCTGCTTATACATTGGCTTTATTGTATATGTGAATACAAATTCCTGATTTATCATTAAGCAGTTTTTAAGAATGTATAAGAAGTCAATTCCAAAATCATAATTAGTTTCAAAATTCTGATACCAGTCTTTATTTAATGATGATAAATTCGGATCTGCTGTATCATATACGGCCTGGCTGAAAACTGAGTTATTATTTGGACTGTGTCTGTGGAATTTAAATGCAAATGATCCGTTAGGGTAGTATATTTTATATTGAATAAACTGACTGTTTCCAAAATATCCTGTACCAGCACCTATAATTTGTCCTTTGCTTGTATAGCCTTGTAAAATTGCACTATGTGCATAATAACCCATGTACCCCCATTGAAGCTGGAAATCCTGTGACATTTCAAAGTTATTATATTCAACTATTAATTCACTTTTCCATTCATTTTTTAATGGTATTTCTTTTTCAAAACCAAGGGTATAGATTGCAGTGTGTAGAGGGTAACATAATTCACTGTATGAAAAATCATCTCTTCCAAATTCTGTGTAAACTCTGAAACCAACCTTTGGAAAATACCAGTCACCGGTAATAGAAAATTTCTGGTCTTCATCTTCACCTGTTCCAACCTGGCTGCCGTTACTGCGTGAAAGGGTAACAAGTCTTATTAAATACTTAAAATTATGAGGTGCCCAGTTTGTAAGGAATATTCTGTTTAAACCCAAGGTAAAGCCTGGAATAAATGATGGTGAATAATAACCTGCAATTGCATTTAACATTCGTAAATCATTTGCATCATTGTAATCAAAATATTTTGATTCTTTAAGCTGACCAACCCAGATTCTTCCTTCAATATCACCAATATAAGTTTTTGAAAATGGCAGATAAACCGGAGTTTTTCTTAAACCTATATCAAACTTTGTATATGATGCAGCATTATTACTTCCAAGCATTGGATTTATATATGCAGGTCCAAGCCATGGACTTTGATTTCCAAAGCCAAGGGTTAAACTATGCCAGCTCCAGCGAATTTCACTTTCACCCCAGTCGTAAGTAAAGAAAGGTTTGTCGCCATAGCGTTGTACTAAATCTATACATCCCCACCAGTTATAACTATGAGTATCTCCATATACACCTGGAAGATAATCGAAAGCCAAATTTTGACTAAAACTAATCTGCGGCTTAAACGTCAATTCAAACCCATAACCTTCTAAACGGATTCCGCCGGTTAGGGCTGTGTTGTAGCCGCGGCCCTGCCATAAGGCACCGTCGTTCTGGCCGTGAGGGGCTGCGGAGTTATAGCTGTTATACCATTCAGGGCCGTATACTTTTGCAAAAATGCCTTGTTTTATGCCACGGGTAAAGGCATTGTCAGATGGATTTTCTGGTTCCCAAAAAGTAAAAATAGTACCAAGATTATTGTTCTGCCATACGTGGTCCTGTGAATCATCAAGATTCCAGACACTGTCGCTTAAAGTTCTGTATCCAAGAGTAGGGCGTTCTACAATTCCCTGAAGTGAAAGAAAGTCGTAATATTCTTCTTCTGTTGATTTAAGTGCTTCCTGTGAAAATAAAGACGAAGCTAATAAAATAATGCTTGTAATAAAAATCAGTTTCTTCATAATATTTTATTATAGCAGAATTATCTTGAACATATCAATAAATCTAAATATACAATTTATAAATGATTTCTTACAACTCATAAAATTGCTAGAACAAATTAAACATGATATAATGATTTTTATAGGGGTAAACATATGTTCTATCAATCCAAAAACTCACTAGTATTCAAAAAATCCAACGAAACCTTGCTTATAGAACCTTGGGGCAAAGATTCCCTGCGAATACGTTCTACACTTGAGCGCGATTTTATTGACCAGAACTGGGGCCTTACACAAAAGGTTCCTGCGTGTCAGGCTAAAATTGAAAAAACTGAGCAGGGGGCAAGTATTACAAACGGACGCCTTACTGCAAAATTGAATAATAATGGGGTTCTTGGTTTTTACAAAGATGGACAACGTTTTCTTCATGAATATTTCCGCTCCTATGATCCGCAGGCTACTAAGCATTCTAACTGTATAAAAGTTGTTGCGCGTGAATGGAAAGGTATAATTGGCGGGGACTACAAGCTTACAGTCCGCTTTGAACCTAATGATGATGAAAAAATCTTTGGAATGGGGCAGTATCCAATTCCTTATCTTGATATGAAAGGTTGTTCGCTTGAGCTTGCACAAAGAAACAGTCAGATTTCTATTCCTTTTGCGGTTTCTTCACTTGGCTATGGATTTTTATGGAATAATCCAGCTGTAGGCCGTGCAAACTTTGCAAAAAACGTAACAGAATGGACTGCCGAAAGTACAAAGCAGCTTGATTACTGGATTACTGTTGCAGATAAGCCTTCACAGATTATTGAAAACTTTACTGCTGCAGTAGGACGCGCTCCTGTGATGTCTGAAGATTACCTTGGATTCTGGCAGTGCAAGCTTCGTTACCGCACACAGGATGAAGTTTTGACAGTTGCACGTAAGTACAAAGAAATGGGAATCCATCTTGATGTTATGGTAATTGACTTTTTCCATTGGCCGCGACAGGGAGACTGGTGTTTTGATAAGGAATACTGGCCTGATCCAAAAGCAATGTGTGATGAGCTTCATGCAATGGGAACTAAAGTTATGGTCAGCGTCTGGCCTAGCGTTGATAAAAAATGTTCTCACTTTTATGAAATGCAGGATAGAGGATTTTTGGTACGCACAGAGCATGGTTCAAATCAGACATATGATTTCAACGGCGACTGTCTTACAATTGATGTTACAAATCCGGAAGCACGCGAGTATCTTTGGGAAATATGTAAGAAAAACTACGCTGATTATGGAATTGATATGTTCTGGCTTGATAATGCAGAACCTGATTACAACGTTTATGATTACGGAAACTACCGCTACCAGCTGGGAACAGCGCTTTCCTGTTCAAATATCTATCCAAAACTCTACAGCCAGGCCTTTTATGACGGCATGAAAAAATCAGGCTTTAAGGATTTTGTAAATCTTGAACGCTGTGCCTGGGTAGGAAGCCAGACTCAGAATCAGGTTTTGTGGAATGGAGACGTTCAAAGTTCCTGGGAATGTCTGCAGGATTCTATTGTAGAAGGATTAAACATTGGTCTTGCAGGAATTCCATGGTGGACAACTGATATCGGTGGCTTTATGTACGGAAATCCAAGCGACAAAGGCTTTGTTGAACTTCTTTTACGCTGGTTCCAGTTTGCAGTATTCAGTCCTATTCTTCGTTTACATGGCGACCGTGATCCTCACAATATTCCACCTTTGGACAAAGACCCGGAGCGCGGATATGGTGGAGGCTATCTCTTTACAGGTCAGCCAAATGAAATCTGGTGTTACGGACCAGAAGCCCAGAAGATTATGGAAGAACAGATTAAGCTTCGTGAATCGATCAAGCCATATGTTTCTAAGCTTATGAAAGAAGCAAGCGCAAACGGAAGTCCTTTGATGCGCACAATGTTCTACGAATTCCCTGAGGATGAACGCTGCTGGAAGCTTAAAGATCAGTATATGTTTGGTGATAAGTATCTTGTAGCCCCGGTTTTGAACCCAAGCCAGGATTCCCGCACAGTCTATCTGCCAACAGGCAAGTGGAAGCACATTTTCACAAGCCAGGAATATGAAGGCGGAACAACAATTACAGTTGAGACTCCAATAGAAAATATTCCGGTATTTGAAAAGCTTTAGGAAAGAGATTCCCGGGTCAAGCCCGGGAATGACAAAAGGGTGTCATTGTCGGGCTTGACCCGACAATCTCATTTATGAAACCACATTAACGGGTTTCCCATCCAACCAAGCCTTGAGATTCTCTTCTGCAATTCCCTGCAACCGCTTGCGTGTCTCATACGGTGCCCAGGCAATATGCGGAGTAATAATGCAGTTCTTAGCACCAAGCAGCGGATTATCTTTTGCCATAGGTTCCTGCAAAAGTACATCTGCTGCAAAGCCTGCAATTTTACCTGTATTAAGGCATTCAGCTAAATCCTTTTCAACAATGAATCCACCACGTGCAGTGTTTATAAGATATGCGCTTTGCTTCATAAGTGCAAGCGTATCTTTATTAATAATATTTGTTGTCTGAGGTGTAAGGGGAGCGTGAAGTGTCAAAAAATCTGAACATCTTAACAAAGTTTCAAAATCAACCGGTTCAGGCATATCAGGCTTAAGTGTGCGTGTACAGCAGATAACCTTCATTCCAAATGCTTTTCCAATCTGGGCAACACGGCTTCCAATGTGACCATATCCAAAAATGCCAAGAGTTTTTCCTGCAAGTTCGCTAAGGCTTGAATTCCAGAAGCAGAAATCACGGCATTTTACCCAGTCTCCCTTCATAACAAGTTGGCTATGCTGCGCAACCTGATTTGTAAAATAAAGTATAAATGAAAAAACATGCTGGGCAACAGAGTCTGTAGAATAAGCCGGAATATTTGTAACGACAATTCCTCGTTCTCTTGCAGCATCAAGATCAATAACATTATAGCCTGTTGCAAGAACACCAATATATTTTAAGTTAGGGCAGGCAGAAAGTATTTCTTTTGTAATCTGGATTTTATTAAGGAAAATTGCATCAGAATCGCCAATACGCTGTACAACAAGTTCCTGAGGAGTTCTTTCATATACAGTAACATCAGCATAAGGCTTTAAAAAATCCCAGGGAAGATCCCCAGGATTTACAGCATGACCATCTAATATTGTTAATTTAATCATAGGTTATTAACCGATAACATCTACACCACAGGAAGAAATTGCTGCATTAATTGCATCTTCCTGGCTTGCATCACCATAATCAACTAATACCTGTGATTTTTCACAGTTTGCAACGGCGTTTGTAACACCAGCTACAGCAGCAACAGCGGCCTGAACCTTTGCAGCAGTATCATCATCAAACATGCCTACAACATATATTTTCTTTTGCATTGCAATTCTCCATTTATCTCTATACTATTATAAATGAATTATAAATATTTATCAAATGAATTTATGTTAAAAACAAGTTTCCCCTCCCGTTGTCCTCAGTCAATTTTCACTCCGGGGTAACTTGTTTTTCGTCTCTATTTCTATGTGTATAAATATAATTTATAATAGCCATAGATATAATTACGATATAACCCAGAATACTCATCCAGTCAGGGATTTGCGCAAAGAAAATGAACCCGAACAACGTTGAAAAGAGCACCTGGGAATAATCGTAAATCGAAATCTTATTTGCCGGCGCGTGATAATAGGCTGCAGTTACAGAGAACTGACCACCTGCGGCACAACCACCTGCGCAACAAAGCATTAAAACCTGATATCCGCTCATTGGATTAAAGCTTGTAATAAGATACGGAACGCTAAGCAGCATAGAAAATGCAGAAAAGAATAGAATGATTATTTTACCGTTACAGCCAAGATATCTGAGTTTACGGATGCTTGCATAAGCAAGTCCTGCTCCAACACCTCCCATAAATGCTGCAAGAGTAGGCAGCATCTGCGAAAAATTAAATGAAGGCTTTACAATTAAAATAGAACCAAGAAACGCAATGATAATACAAATCATTGGAACTGGTTTGATTTTTTCACGAAGAATAATAAAGCAGAAAAGAATTGTAAAAAACGGTGCCATCTTATTTAAGATAGCGGCATCTGCCAGCAGAATACGGTCTATTGCATAAAAGTTCCCGAAAACCCCGATAGAACCGGCTATAGCACGCAAGAAAAGATAAAGCATTGCACCCTTAGGAATAGCAACTGCCTGTCTACCATTAAGCCTTACATCTTTTATAGTTCCGCCAAGAGCAATCATAAATGCAACTGCATTTCGGAAAAAGGCTTTTTGTATAAAATGAATATCACCTGCAAGTTTTACAAAAACAGCCATGAGTGCAAAGAAAAAAGCAGAAGTGATTAAAAAGAGAATACCTTTTGTAATGTTATTTTGTGGTTCTTCCGAGCTGACCGCAGGCTCCGCCAATTTTTCTACCTCTTCTTGTTCTAAGTGTAACATTTAATCTGGCTTTTTCAAGCACGTCTGTAAACTTTTTTATTTCTGATTGACCAGGCTCTGTAAAAGGCAGGCTTTGTACAGGATTCCATGGAATCAGATTTATATTTACATCAATTCCACGGGCAAACTCAATCAGGTTTTGAGCAGATTCTAGCGATGTATTTGTATCATGCAAAAGTGCTGCTTCAAGTGTAACTCGTTTTCCGCTTTTTTGAGCATAGTAATCAATTGCTTTTTTGAGTTCTGGAAGTGAATTATCTCCGTTAGAAACTGGCATAAGCTTTTGTCTGAGTTCCGGATCTGCAGTAGTCAACGAAACTGCAAGTCTTATAGCAGGCCCTTTATCTGCAAGGTCATATATTCCTTTTACAATTCCGCAGGTGCTTAAAGTAATTCTTTTAGAAGAAAGTGCGCGTCCATCCTTATTGCACAAAATCTCAATCGTTCGTCTGATAGCCTCAAGATTCTGCATTGGTTCGCCCATGCCCATAAAGACAATGTTATCAAGCTTTCCGGCAGCTTCTTCAAGATACAAAAATTCTTCTACAATTTCTGCTGCTGTAAGATTTCTAGAAAGTCCAAGTGTTCCTGTCATACAGAAGGCACATTTCATAGCACAACCAGCCTGGCATGAAACACATGCAGTTTTGCGTCCTTCCTTGTCTGTAAGAAGAACTGTTTCTACACAGTTTCCATCATTCAGTAAAATTACTAGCTTAATTGTTCCATCGGGGTCGGTGAGGGTATCCTGAACTTTACTTGTCCTTAGCATAGTCTTTTCTTTAAGCTCATTGCGAAGTTCAAGGCTCAGATTAGTCATCTGGTCAAAAGAAGTTACACCGGTACTAATCCATTTAAAAATCTGTTTACCCCTGAAGCTTTGAGACAAATTTAATTTTTCTGTAATTTCTTGAGGAAGCAGGCCTGTAAGGACTAGTTTTTCCATTTACTTTGCCGCTTTTTATCTTCGCAGTCTTTCCAACAGATTTCTTATCTGAATGTTCTTTCCGTCGTTATGAAGATAATCTTCAAGAAGCTTAATTGCTTCATCCTTACGGTTCATAAGTGAATAACATTCTGCAAGATCAACATAAAGTCTTGAATTACGAGGATCGTTACGAATAAGATTCTTAAAGCGATCAACTGCTTCGTCAAGTTTTCCCTGACCTTTGCAAATCAAAGCAAGACCAATTGCAGCATAAATATCAAAGTCAATTTCAAGAGCCTTTGTGTAGTACTTAACAGCTTCATCATAATTTCCGATTGTTCTGTAAGCATCACCGGCACGTGTAAGGATAACTTTATTTTTTGGATCTATTTCAAGAATCTTGTTCCAGTATTCAATTGATTTTGGCTGCTGTCCCATACCGCGGTAACAGTCTGCAAGTCCAAAGAGTGCATAGAAGTTCTTAGGATCACGCTGAAGTGCTTTATCAAAGAAGTAAGTTCCTTTTTCAAAAGTCTTAAGCTTTCTGTGACAGTTACCAATTGCTGTCAAAACGCGGATATCTACATTGTCAAGATTCAAATCATAGATTCTGGTCCAGTAACCAAGAGCATCCTTATATTCCTTAAAATCATAGCTAAGGTGGCCAAGTCCAATCAAGGCATAAGGATTATCTTTTTCCATCTCAAGAACCTTAAGATAAAGTTCCTTTGATTTTTTGAATTCGTGAATCTTTCTGTAAGCATCTGCAACACGTGTAATAACTGTGATATTTTTATCATCATGAACTAAATACTGCTGCCAGATATCAATTGCTTTTGAATACTGATTCAATGATTTATAGCAGTCTGCAAGTCCAAAGAGTGCATAATTGTTAGAAGGGTAGAATGAAAGACATTTATTATAAAATGTGATTGCGTCGTTGAACTTATTTTCTTTTCGTGCTGTGTCGCCAAGTCCAACAAGTGCATAGTTATTATTGTCTTCAATATCAAGAATCTGAAAGAAGGCTTCTCTTGCCTGATCAAACTCACTTTCTTTTAACAGCTGATATCCTTTTTTTGAAAGTTCAGCAATTTTTTCGTTACTTTCTTTAATGGCATCTGTAGACATTTCCAGATTTTCGGGCTCAAAAATATCCTTTGGTGTAGAGTCCATGTTGTCCATTTTTTTTTCTCCTTGTTTTTAAATTATTTTTAAATAATAAAAACTATATGTCATTTTTTAATAATGTCGAAATAACATTTGCTATAGATTCGTAAATTGGCTGGGCATCGCGTTTGTTGTGTGCAAGATAATAGGCCTTTAATGCTTTTAAGCCTTCGTTTTTGTCCATGTAGTAATTTCCTACGCGGGTGAGTCCGTCTGAATAACCTGTTGTAATATAGATTCTTCTGGCGTCTTCAATGTTTCCTGCATTGAACATAGCGTTTGCTTTGCGGTTGAGTATAACTTTTTGTTCAGAAGTAAGTCCGCCCACAGGATTATCAGTAACTTTGATGAATCCTTCTGGAATTGCCTTTTCTTTAATGGCAGCGTCGAATTGTTCCTGTACTTTTTCTTTTTTACTCATTACCATAATTTTAGCATATTTTTTAAAATAATTAAAGTTTTTTATTTGAATTTATAAAAATCCACAATAGACCTGCCATAAACTCGTTGGTCCGTCCTTTTCAACGGTCCAATTTCCTCAGGCATAAAATGTTCTTCCGGCCTGTGAACAAGAATTGTCCCATCTTTATTTAGCATTCCGTTTTCTGCCGCCTGAAGTACAAGCTGTTCATGATATTTATACGGGAAAGGGGGATCAAAGAAAATATAATCAAAGGATGTTTTACAGCGCTTGATAAAATATTCAACAGGCATAAAGTGACATTTGATTTTTACGCCGCATTCAGCTTCTGTGATTTTTACATTATTAAGAAGTGTATTTACTTTGATTTTGTCTTTTTCACAAAGTTCAATCGGATTTGCTCCACGACTTGCTGCTTCTATTGCAATTGTTCCAGAACCCGAAAATAAATCGAGCCATGATTTACCGGTTAAATCGCCAAGAATTGAAAAAACAGATTCACGCATTCTGTCCATTGCCGGTCTGATTATTCCGTCTGGACATTCGATTATTCTGCCTTTAAGTTTTCCGCCTGTTATTCTCATTTTTTATTCAACATCCAGTAAATATCATCATGAGGAAGAGTTGGATTTTCTTTTGCATAATCAAATGCTGTTTTTCCGTCTGCAGAACGTATTGAAGTTCCGGCTCCATATTCCAGAAGCTTTTTGATTACAACTGTAGAACTGCAGTACTGAGCAGCATACATCAAAGGAGTTTTTCCATTATAGAATGTATTAAGGGCAATTGCTTTTTCAATAAAACAGTCAACCTTTGCTGCCTTTGAATAATCAGAAGAATAATTATCAGAAAGCATAAGAACAAATGCCTGAATAACTTCTTTTTCAGAAGGAGAATAGTAAGACAAAAGTTTTCTGAGGATTTCAGGGTTTCCGTTATAAGTTGAAGCAAGCATAAGGGCAGAAACATCAAAATTATTTTTTACTTTTACATCTGCACCTGCGTCTATGAGCTGTTCAACGATTGATGTATTTTCCTGATAGCGTACTGCATACATAAGGGCAGTCCAGCCGTCTGCATCTTTAAGGTTGATTGAAGCACCTGAATTAATAAGATTCTTAAGTTCCCAGTTGTTTCCGGCTTTTGCAGCTTTCATTAAAAGTGTACAGCCGCGACTATCTGCTTCGTCCGGAGAACCAATTAACTGATAAGATGTATAATCTTCGTCGCTTGGAAGTTCGAGTGTTTTCTTTGGAGCATAATCAAGAAGACTTTCTTTTTGATATCTGTTTACCGTAGTAGATGGAGTAGTGCTGATTGGAAGCTCGAAAGCTGGTTCTGGAGTTACTTCTGGTTGAGGAGTTGGTTCAGGCACTGGTTCAGGAGTTGGTTCCGGCTCAGGAGTTACTTCCTGAACAGGTTCCGGTATGACAACCGGTTCAGGTTCTACCACAGGCTCTGGTTGTGGTACAACTGGTTCTTGTTCTATTACCGGTTCAGGTTCAACTACAGGTTCAGGCTCAGGAGTTGGCTCCGGCTCAGGTTCTGGAGTTGCTGCAGGTTCCGGTTCAACAACCGGAGTTTCTTCAATTACCGGAGTAGTTTCTACAGTTGGTGTTGCTTCAGGTTCAACTGCTGGTGCAGTATCTTGTTCTGTTGCTTCGGTTTCCGATTCTTCAGAATCTAACGAAAGCTTTAAACTTCTTGTAAGATAATTTGTAAAAAAGTATTTTTCGTAAGTATCTACAACACCAAATTCATTGATGTCTGACTTTATAGCAGTAAATTCATCTTTAAAAAATGATTCCGGATTTTTAGTAATATAAGTTCTGTTTTTAGCAATACAATAATTTTTGTTAGGTTCAATAGAGTTAGCAATCCATATAAGAAGTATCAACTCCCTCTGTTCAACCGGCCCAATCACAACATTTCCGGCCTTAGTTTTACTTTTAAGTTCACAAATATACCAGGACTTAGGAGTTTCTTCCGTACTATCAATCTTCTCCTGCACCTTAGCCGGCACAGTTATAGGACTTTTTTTGGCCTTAGAAAATGAAGGAGTCAAAATTATAAAAAATATAAATAATATTAGACAAAACTTACGCTTAAACATAATTAATTATTATAATACAAAAATAGAAAATAATAAAGAATAATTCAAAATTGATAGAATCTGAAAAAACAAAGTTGCGGAGTGAAAAATGGCTGACAGCTGCTTCTGAGAATTTTTGGCGGATGCCATCGAGAAAAAAATTGCTCAGCCGCAGATGGCAGACATTTTTCACGGGAGCGGCTTTGATTTTTCTACATGTTTCAATTCTTTTAATAATTGACCTTATTTCCTATTTTTTATATAATAATTTTTATCCTTGGAGACCTTCGTGGTCTTCCTTTGTCCATAAGGAGGAACAAAAACCTTACTCGAGGTTTTTTGTTGTACATTTCTATAATCGTCGATTTGGACTTGTATTACTGTCCTCCGAAACATTTAGTTTAGGAGATACTTATGAAAAAGTATGAACTTATGACTATTTTTCCTTTAGAGGATGAAAAGTCAAAAAAAGGTGCCGAAGACGTAAAAGGCACTCTCACCAAATTTGGTGCCGAAATTGAAGAAGAAAAGCAGTTCGGTGACCGCGATCTTACCTACGAAATCAAAAAACAGAAAAGAGGACGTTTCGTTCTTTACACAATGAAACTCAACCCAAGCAAGATTACTGAAATTGATAAAGAATTCAAAATCAATATGAATCTTTTGAAATATCAGTTTGTTCGCATTGACGAAAAATAATTATCTTAAGCCATAAATCACAGTGGAGGAGCTTTTATGACAGATTTGAATCATGTTGTACTTATAGGACGTCTTACTAAGGATTTGGGAACTGACGAAAGAAGTTTCGGTTATGTTGCTAACGGACAGGCTAGGGCAAATGTAAGCATCGCTGTTAACAGAAGCAAGAAAACTGGTGATCAGTGGACTGATGAAGTTAATTATTTTGATATTACTATCTGGGGAAAAACAGCTGAAAACTTAAAACCTTATCTTACAAAAGGTAAAATGATTGCTGTTGACGGATACCTTAAGCAGGATCGCTGGGAAAAAGACGGACAGAAAATGAGCAA
>JAFZLJ010000097.1 GCA_017551545.1 Treponema sp.
ACAGAAAAACAGGACTTTGATTCAAGCAGGATGTTGGGGAAATACAAACCAATGAGTCTTGTTGATCAGGCTCTTGCTGCCATCCATTAAATAGCGTAGAAAGTTGACTTGTTCGTTGACTTTTTATGGGAGATTATTATGCAAAAAAATCTATTCCTTATAATTTTGCTTCTTGTTTCCCCTACATTTCTTTTTGCCGAAAAAAAGCCGACCCCGGAACAGGAAGAAATCCTTGAACAATATGGCGATGACTTATCTGGTTTTTATGGATTATTAGATCCTGAGCTTAATGTGTTTGTTGAATACGGCAATGAAGATCAAAGTTCAAAAGCCGAAGAAATATTACGGAGCAGACAAAGACGAAGAATCCTTGAAAACAGAATAAACAATGTACTTGCAGTAAAAAAACTAATAGAAGATAAACGAGGTCTATCCCAGTTAATTTACAAAAGTGTTGAAAAGCTTTACGACCAGTTAAAATCGGAACTGGACGAAATAATAAGGATAGAACAGGATAACCTAGCTCTAAGAAATAAAGCTATTCAGGATGAGGAAGATGCAGCAAGTGCAAAAAAAGAAGGAGATCCTGTAAAAATAACAAGGGGTAGTTATGAACAAAAAGAAACAGATTTTTCAACAGGAACAAAACTCCCCATTCTTGTGAACAGAAATTATGATTCTGAAAGTACAGTTACCTCGAGCTTTGGATACGGCTGGTCTACTAATCTTGATGAACGAATAATTCTTGGAACAGAACCCGATGCAAGAAGGACCTATACAGAAACAACTATTAAGCTCCCGGAACTTGAACAGATTATTTTTGATTTTAAAAATCAAATCTTTACTGAATATGAAATAACAAGTCTTGAAACAGGTGAAAGTGAAATATCAGAGCGCTTTGATTCTGTTTTAGCAGAATGTAACAGTATTTATTCCGAAGCTTCCAGCAGCGGTTTTTCTGACATTTCTTATAGTGCACGTGCTGCCTTTGATTCTATAGAAGAAATGAAAACTATTTATCTTTCGCATTTCCGTTCTGATTTACACTCCCTTTCTGAATTACAAAAAACTTACAACAAAACTAAAGCAGAAAACCTTAGTGCAAAAAAGCGCATGGAAAAATCAGACCAGCGAAGAGCACAAAACTCCTATGCACTTTTTCCGGGGATGAGTGAAAACTTTGACGGCACCGGCCTGACCACAATAATTCTTATTGATGAAGACAACTATCCTCATGTTCTTTATGAAAGTCAGGCGGGAATCTGGCAAAGTGAAAACGACAAAACAATCCTTGAATGCAGAAAAACTTCTACTGGTTTTACGGCTTCTTTTACCGACGGAACAGAAAAAACTTATAATTCAAACGGCTTCATTACAAAAATCACAGACAGAAATCAAAACAGCATAACTTATTCTCGCGAGCAAAATGAAACAATTAAAACCGCGCAAAATTCTTTTGGTGAAAAACTTGATTTTACTTTTAACGGCACATTCATTTCTCAAATAACAAATGCCCGGAATAAAAATCAAACAGCTTCCTACTCCTACGATTCAAAAAATCTTATAAGCGTAAAAGACACCGATGGAGATTTTGTTTACATGGGCTATGATTCAAATGGTCGAATGACAGAGCTCAAAAAATGTGACGGAAGCCGCATTCAGTTTATATATGGTCTTATTACAAATGACAGCCGCACCCTCACCACGCAAACTATAAACGAAGAAAACTATTCAGAATTTTTTATTTACGACCTTAATGAAAAAAAGACAATATACATAGACCAGGATCAAAATGAATCAATAACTTATTATGATGACCGGCAGCGAACAATCCGCGAAATCAGAAATGACGGAACTGAAAACATTTATAAATATGATGACGACGGTAATTTAATTGAAACAACAACAGCCGGAAAAACAACACGCTTTACTTATGATGAAAGAGGAAATAAAATTCAGGCAGTTTATTCAGACGGCTCTTATGAAGAATTCTGTTATGACAATTTTAACCTTCTTACATATTACAAAGACCGCGACGGAGTTTTTCAGGAATTTATCAGGGACTCCAGGGGCAATCTTATTGAATACAAAACCGGCGGAATAACACAATGCATCCAGAACTTTAACAACGACGGGAATGTTATAAAATCAATTGTTTATTGCGACAAGCCTGTTATTACAGAATACGAATATGATTCTTTTGGAAATTGTACTGCGCAGAAAAAATCAGGAGTTTCTTATTTTTTTGAATATGACAGTCTTAACAGAATTACAAAGCTCCTGCTCGATAATAAAGTTTTAACAACAATCCGGTATGAACAAAATAAAATAATCCGTACAGATTACAATGGGCTTGAAACAACTTACATAACAAACGGCAGAAAAGACACAACAGATATTATTCAAAAAGACACAAAGCTTGGAATCATTCATAAAACACGCATAGAGTATGACAAAAGACATCTTCCTGTAAAAGTATTTGCTTCAGACGGGAACGATGAAACACTTATAAAAGAATATTCATACACCCCGACAGGAAATCTTATTTCAGAAGAGGCCGCACCCAAACAAAGTACGGCAGAAAAAGTATTGTCAACTGGCGGTAAGCTTTTAAAACTTCAATGTGAATGGGGAGGTTTTTACGAATATCAATATGATTCAGCGGGCCTACTTAAAAGCTATGCAGAAGAAAACACAAAAGGAACAACTCTCACTTATTATCCAGACGGCTCCTTAAAAACAAAAACAGATTCTTTTGGCACAATTACCCTTTTCAATTATGACGAACGAGGAAACTTAATCCGTTCTCAAGACAGCACTACCTGCTTATGGTATGAATTTGACAAACTGGACCGGATTATTAAAGTATCTGCAGGAAGCTCTTATAGTCCAGGCGCAGAAATATACTGCATATCTATAGATTATTCCGAAGACGGACGTTTTGTCACTTTGATAGAAGGCGAAAAATACAAAACAATAAGTGAGCTTGATGCCTTTGGAAACATTATTAAAGAAACAGACGGAAACGGAAATACAAGAGAATATGAATATAACTGCCAGAATCAATTGATTGCAGCTTACGACGGATACAAAAATAAAACAAAATACGAATACAACGAGCTTGGGTTAATAAAAACGATCACGCTTCCCGGACTCGAAAAAACAGAATATGAATATACCAAAGATGGTCAGCTCAAAAAAATCAAAGACGGCTGTGGAATTGTTTATCTTGCAGAATATGATGATGAAGGAAGAATCATTAAAGAAAAAACGAGGGCACAAGGTTTAAAAGAATATGAATACGACAATGAAGACCGCATAACAAAAATACTTTGTGAAGGAACAGTTATACAAGCCTATGACTACGAACAGCACGGTCAGAAGCTTACAGTAACAGATGCAAAAGGTTCTGCATATTTTTATACTCTTGATTCTTTTGGACGCCTTATAAGTGAAAAAAACAGACTTGGATTTACGCAAAACTATTCCTACGACGAAGAAGGAAATCTTAAAACGCAGAACAATTTTGATAATTCTACAAAGACAATTTCATGGGCAAAAAATCAGACAGAATGTACTGTACGCTCCAACGACGGCAGCGAAACAACACTTGTATATGATGTAATCGGAAACATTACCGAAGCACAAAATGACTGGGGAAAAACTATATACAAATATGATAAAGGCGGGCGACTTATTTATCAGAAAGATATAAACACAGCAGAAGAAATCTGGTTTGAATATGATGCAGCCGGGAACAGAACAAGACTCGTAAGCTCAAACAGAGAAACACGGTACTCTTACGGCGCCAACAATGAATTAAAAGAAATTTTTGACAATAAGCAAAGGATGAGTGTACAATTACAATATAACAAAAACGGATGGGAAATATTGAGAAAGTTTGGGAACGGAACAACAGTTCAGACACGCTATGACAAAGCTGGTCGCACTACTCTAAAATACCAGAAGAATTCTTACGGAGAAATTCTCTGGGGCGAAGGCTATGTCTATGATGAAAGCGGAAAACGAACTGCAACTGTTGATACAAATGCCCGCGTAACATTTTATGAATACGACAAGCTTGGAAGACTTTCTGCAGTTTATTATCCGTATACAAAAGAGCAGGAAGAGCTTTTAAAAAATGAAGCTGTAGCAAACGGACTTTCTTCAAATGAACCGGTTGCAACAAACAGGATTCTTTCTGCAAACGAAAAATCGGCTCTGGCTGCCCGGCTTAATGAAATGCAATATACTCTTGCTTACTCGCTCACTACAATGCAGCTTTGCATAAAAGAAACTTATGATTACGACAATAATCAGAACCGCATTTCTAAAACAACACCATTCGGAAAAATTGAATATTCCTATGATAAAGAAAACAGACTTATTTCAAGCGGCTCCCGAGGCCAGACTTTTGTTACATACTCTTACGATAATTCCGGAAACCTTTTAAAAGAAACAAGCGCAGTAAAAAATGCAAAATATACATATAATTCACAAAACCGTCTGATTTCTTATGAAGTAACAGACGCAGTCAACAATGAATACTTCCAGAAATCCTATGCATACGATGCCTTTGGCAGAAGGATTCTTGTAAAAGATTTAGACGGCTCCGAGCAGCGTACAGTCTATGATGGCTTTACCTTTGATGTAATAAAAACCGGAATGAAATGGAATACAACAGGTTCAGCAACAGGAGACCGCTACCGTTACCTTTCTGACGATTCAATCAATTATCTTACAGAACGAACTCAATTTACAGCAAACGGAACAATTGCAGCCCAAGTTTCTGCTGATGGAATTTTGTATTATGCAACAGACCTGTTAGACAGTGTACGTACAGGTTCAGATGAAACAGGCCGCTATGCCGACACTTATTCTTACGATGCATTCGGTTCTGTCGTTCAAGGCAGATTTTCAGGTACATCAGATTCCGGATATCTTGGAAAACAATATGATCCTGCCGTTTCCCTTTATAACTATGGTTACCGAGATTACAACCCAGCTACCGCCCGCTTTACAACAGCCGACCCAATCCGCGACGGAATAAACTGGTTCACCTACTGCAATGCAGACCCTGTCAATTTTGTTGATTTGTGGGGATTAACTGTTAAGGATCAGGGAAGAGTAATACAGGATGATTCTACGGCAAAACTTGGAAAAGGTAATAAAACAATACAAGACGCTGGTTGTGTCCTTACCGCTTATGTAAGAATTGCTCAGGCTGTTTCTGGTAAAGATATTACATTGGAAAAAGCAAATGATTTGGCTAACGATTTGAAATTATATACAGATAAGGATGAACTTTCGATTGAAAACGGTGTAAAGCTTATAAATGCATTAATCAAGGAAACTGGCTTAGAAATTGTTTACGAAGGTTCTCTTGAAGGAACTACAACCGAAATTGCAAAACAAATAAATGCGCTCGAAGCTTCTGATTTAGATTATTATTTAACTGCAAGAATTGATACTACAAACAAAGATGGAACACAAAAATACGAACATACTGTAAGTATTAATTCCAACAGTGTTTTTGCAAATGACATAAGCGATATAGATAATTCCTTGAATATCCGTATAAACGATACAAGCGCTGCAAACAGACAGGCTGTTGAAAACGATGAAAGAGAAAATAAAGTTTTAAGGGTAGATCTTTTTACAGTAAAGGAGATAAAAACAAAATGAAAAAAAACTTTATAAATGTATTTTTTATATGTTTATTAATTCTTCAATTATCCTGCTGCAGTAAAAATAAGACAATCAATTATACAGACCAGGAATCTGCAGCAAAAAAAGTAGAAGACTTAAACAAAGAAAGAGATTATTTTTTATGCCCCTATTGGTTTGAGTTTATGGATTTTCAGTATCAATTAGGCCTATATAATTATGAAAATATTAATAATCGTGAAAAAGTCAAATCACTTTCTGTTTATATTCAAAATAATAATGGAAAAAAACTATTAGCAAGATTTACATATAATAGGGACTTATTAACCAAATGGGAATCATACCCGCCTACAGGCGATGATTATTCATATACTTTTGTTTATGACGACAATGAAAGATTGATTACTAAGTATTGTTCAGATGATAGCGGCTATATTACAGATAAATGCGATTATGCCTATTCCTTTGAAGACGGCAAGTTAGTATGTAATTGCACTGGTTCACGCTACGGTGACATTGTATATACAGAAGAGATTGTGGGAGATAGCATTCACCTTGTCAAAAAACGAAACAATTCAGATGCTGATGATTATTATTTAAGCTTTAATAATAATCTTTTATCAAATTTTACATATATTTACTTCATTGGTTCTACAGAACATAAGAGTGAGTATTTTTTCACTTACGAAGGAAAGAATATTTATGTTAAAACCTATTGTAATGATGAACTGAATCGTCAGCAGGAATGGCTCAGAAACGGAGACATTGTAAATTACTATTATTACTACGGCGAAAGTCGTGAATCAGGACAAGTCGATAGAAACGATACCTTCAAAAATTTCGATAAATACGACAACTGGTTAACAAACATTGAAGATGATGGCACCGTATACATCAGAGAATTTGAATACATTGATTAATTACCATTGCAGCAGGAATTCAGCTCCGTTGGGTTCAACATTTTTAGCTTCAATAGTGGCTCCAAGAGAATCGGCAAGCGTGTGGGCAATTGAAAGTCCAAGGCCGGAACCACCAGCTGCACGAGAATGGGCTTCGTCCCCTCGATAAAAGCGTTCAAATACATGAGGAAGAGCCTCGGCAGAAATTCCAGGCCCGTCATCGCTTTCGCTTATAATAATATGTCCGTGACCTTTTAAAACTCCTAGTTTTATTCTGCATGTATCTCCGGCAAACTTTACGCTGTTCGAAACAAGTACTGTTAAAATCTGATGCAGCATTTCCGGGTCGGTGTCTATAATAACCGGCTCTTTCTGTTCCTCTGACAATTCAAATTTTACCTTTGGAGCTACAGAAGAAAATTCATGCTCTACTCGTTTAAATAGTTCAATTATATCTACCGAAGATGTTTCCGGCTTAATCCTTCCACTTTCAATTCTTGAAATCTGAAGCAGATTTTCTATAATCGCATGCATAGAAGCTGCTTCGTCTTTAATTGCCAGAAGCGATTTTTCAAGCTGTTCAGGATTATCCTTGCCCCAGCGAAGCAACAGATTTGCCTGCCCCGTAATAACTGTAAGCGGTGTATTCAGTTCATGAGAAACATCACTTGAAAACTGGCGTTCACGGTCAAAGTCGGCTTTAATGCGCAAAAACAAATCATTGAAGGTTCCCGAAAGTTCATCAATTTCGTCGCCACGACCTGTGAGTGGAAGCAGCGTATCGAGTTTTTCGGTTGTCATTGATTTTGCGGTTTTTGTAATTTTAACAACAGGATTAATTGTATTCTTTGTAATAAAAAGTGCTACAAAAAATGAAATCAAAAGAATAGGGATAGACATGAATAAAAGTGCCATAGGCAGATTTGAAAACATTTCGGCCATATTGTTATTATCAATATTTATGGCAGTGGCTACTGTAATGTTTCTTTGATCAAACATACGCTCTTTGGCATAATAAACAATATCAAGATCTCCATCAAAGAAAAAATCCTTTTCAAAATAATGAACGCTCTTTTCGTTTGTAGCCGGCAAATAAGGAAGGAACGGATCATTTGTAGCCAGCGTTATTTTAGTATCAGAATCATAAATTATATATGTAACATAATATGGTATTTCTGCTGCAAGAAGGTATTCAGAAGGCTGCTTAAAATACAGGGCCAGAAAAACCTTTTCTTCTGCATCTTTAAGTTCTTCTGTCTGATTTGCATTTACAAGTGAACGAATAAAGAAAAGAAAAAGAAATGACAGGAGGATGACTGCTATAGTCAGAATAAACATAAAACGAAGAGCCAGTCTAACAGAAAAAGAACGTCCTATTTTTTTCATGAGCAGTAACCTACCCCATCATATAACCGGCACCGCGTACAGTCTTAATATATTCATCTTTTGAAAACTCTGAAATTTTCTGACGCAGGTATCCTACATAAACATCAATTGTATTTTCATCAATAAAATGATCTTTTCCCCAGATTTCATCAATGATATTTGAACGCGAAAGAACCTTATTCTGATTTTCAACAAGCAGCTTGAGCAGCATGAATTCTGTTTTAGAAAGAGGAACTTCTGTTTCATTCATACAGAAGCTCATTCTGTCTATATTTAAAGTCAGCTCCTTATAGCTGAGCACACTTTCTCTTGATTTTGTATAACTGACTCTGCGGAACAAAGCATTTATGCGCGCAAGCAATTCTTCAATTTCAAAAGGCTTTGGAATATAATCGTCGGCACCAAGGTTGAGTCCGTTGATTTTATCAATAGTTTCACCGCGGGCTGTTTCAAGAATTACAGGAACAGTTGAAACTGCACGGATTCGTCGTAATACTTCAAGTCCGTTAAGTTCAGGAAGCATAATATCAAGAAGAATTAAATCTGGTTTTTCGCTTTCAAATAAATCAAGAGCCTTGCGGCCTGTTTCTGCAAGACAAGTGGTATAACCTTCGTGTTCAAGTTCTGGAACTATAAAATCAGAAATGCCTTTATCATCTTCTACAATAAGAATCTTCATATTAGTCTTCAACCTTTGCGAGTAATTCAACAGGTTCTATATAGACACCATTAAAGGTGCATACATCCTGTACAGTAAGACGGAATTCTTCTTCTTCCGGCTCAATTATAACTCTTATTGTATCACCCTTTCGGTTAAATGAAAATCTTATATTTTCAGGAAGCTCATTATCGTCTATTAAAAGCGATTCGTTATTTACTGAACGTGGATTAACACTCTGATTAAAGAATATTAACAGGATTATTTCGCCATCCTCGCCTTTTTCACAGCGAACAAACTTTACTTTTAACGGAAGTTCTTCGGAATATGTTCTGTTGCCTCTATAATAAAAAACCTTATCCGGATTTTTTGGAGGAAGTGGAGGCTGATCTGGTCGTTCATCGTCAGGAAAATCAGGTGCAGGAGCCTCTGGAAGAACTGGGGGTTCAGGCTCAGAAAAATCTTCCTCTTGCATTTCCTGGTCTGAAGGAAAAGGAGGAAAGCCTTCAGGACCAGGAAGTGCAGAAGAAGCCGCATTCACAACGGTAAAAAAAAGAGAAAAACTTATACAAAACAAAAATCCTCTTTTGCTGCATCTCATGGTTTGAATAATAACGCATGTCAAACAAAAAAGAATGAGAAAATGACGAATTTTTCCTAAGAGTTTTCTTAGATTTCTCTTAACACATTTTAAAGATTTTTAGCCCTGAAATAATTATATTTTGTATTAAATCAAATACAGGAGTACAAACATGAAAAAGAGTATCTTAACTATTACAACATTTTTGGTTCTTATAAGCTGTTCAAGCGGATTCATTTCTTGTGCAGATAAAAAAAATCAAACTTCTACTAATACAAATCAATTTAGAGGCAACTTTGGTCAGAGTGTAATTATTACAGATGACGGAAGCACTACAAACTATGTTGATACAACAACAGCTTCTGCTACAGGTTATGTAAAAGATGATTTGTATGAAAACTTTGAAGCCGACGGAACTGTTTATATTACATTAAACGGGACTTCTGCCAATGTAACAAAAACAGATGGCAGCATAAGTGAGTCAGATATCAAAATCAGCAACACCGAAAACTCTGCAGAAGATGAAGCTGCAAAGGGTCTGGAAATCCAGTATAAGGGAAAGCTCAAACTTAAATATGTTCTTTCTGGAACTTATACAGGTACAGTTTTCATTAAAAACAAGAGTGCAGAAGCAGCAGTTGTTCTTAATGGAGTAAACATTATAAGTGCAGACGGTGCAGGTCCGGTACTCAGATTCAGTTCAGAAAAGCGTACGTTTATTGTAGTTCCAGCAGGCACAACAAATACGCTTACAGACACCCGCGAACTTAACCAGAGCAACACAATGTACGATGACAAAAAAGGTTCTGTTTATTCAAAGGGAACTTTGATTTTTACAGGCGAAAGTTCTACAACAACAGGCGGTACACTCAATATTGTAAACACTGGTTACAAGCATGCAGTTTACACCAAGGATTATGTAAGAATTGCAGACCTCACTCTTAATATTACAGTTCAGGGTGAAACAGGCCGCGACTGTATCCGTGCCCTTAATGCAGTAATTATTGACGGCGGAAACATTAACCTTGTTGCAAATGGAACTATTCAAGATGATGAAAGTAACGGAATCAGAGTTGACGGTGAAGATGCAGATGATGACGACATGACAGTTGAATATACAACAGGAGCCGGGTTTATTATCATCAACAGCGGAAACATCAATATTAAAACTGTTGCAAAAGGAATTACAGCTCACTGGAAATCTGCAAAATCTGTAATCGGCGACTCAAGCTATACAGAAACTGCAAATAATTCAATTTTGTGTAAATCTCTTCTTAAGAATACAACTGCAACAACACCTGACCCTTATGTAGAAATAAACGGCGGTACAATAAACATTACAACAACTGGTGAGCCATATGAAGGACAGACTGATAATGACCCAAGCTGTTCACCTGAAGGTATTGAAGCAAAAGCTAACCTTACAATTAATGCCGGTACAATTACGCTCAACACAACAGATGATTCAATCAACGCAGGCGGAAACGTAACAATAAACGGCGGTGCAATTTATGCATACAGCCAGAAAAATGATGGAATTGACGCTAACGGCAGCAACGGAATTACAATCAACGGCGGCGTAGTTGTAGCAATTGCCCTGAGCATGCCTGAATGCGCCTTTGACTGCGACGAAAAACCATTTACTGTAAACGGCGGAACAGTCATTGGTCTTGGAACAGACATGTTTACAGCCCCTACAAGCGGCAAGCAGACAACCTTAGTTCTTTCTTCAAGCTCTGTAGGTTCTGCAAACTCAACAATGGCAGTTGTAGACAAAAAAGGTAACCCGGTATTTGTATACACCTTACCTGCAAGCACAGGCTCAATTGTAATTCTTTCTTCACCACAGCTTAAGACAGATACAGAATATTCAATTAAGACAGGTGTAACAATTAAAGACACTACAGCAACACGCTTCCATAACCTTTACACTACCCTTCCAAAAATAAGCGGAGGTACAAGCTCTCTTACAGGAATTAATACAACAAGCAGCAACACAATCTACACAGATTCAAATACAGGCAGCGGCTTTGGTAATTTTGGTGGAAGAGGAGGCCCGGGCGGACCAGGAGGTTTTGACGGAAATTTCCCGGAAGGAATGACTCCACCAGATGGCATGACACCACCGGATGGTTTTGATAGACAGCCACCGGAAGGCTTTGACGGCAAGTTCCCTGAAGGAATGCAGCCACCTGAAGGCTTCAACGGCCGAGGTAATGGTCAGCGCCCACAAGGTGGAAGGCCTAATAAGAACTAGATTGCCACGCTACGCTCGCAATGACGAACGCAGCGACGTGGCAATCCACTAATTAAACACAATCTTTATAAAATCATTAAATCCCTTATACCAAACAGGGAAGTCATGAGTTCCACCTGGGAATACGTAAGAGCTGAAGTTTGAAACTCTGTTCCAGTTCTTCATTGCTTCTACGTAGCCCGGGAAGGTTCCGTAAACAAGACCGTCGGCATCACCACAAATCATATAAAGATTATTGATTTTAAGACCCTTGAATGCAGCATTTCCATCTACACCGGCAATAAAGTCTTCGGCAGTTCCGAACATTGCACCAGAGAAGCCTGCAAAGTTGCTTATAAGGTCAAGACACTGAGCAATACCAATTGTAAATGTCTGACCACCACCCATAGAAAGGCCTGCCATTGCAACATTGTCGCGGCCATCGGCAACATTAAAGTTTTCTCTTATGTATGGAAGAAGATCATTTCTAAGCTCACCGCCAAAGTAGTTGTAGCCTGTAAAGCTGTTTCCTGAACCATTTGGTCCCCAGCTCTTATCTGCAACACCTGTAGCGCAAACAAGAATAAACTTCTTTACTTCACCGTTTGCCATTCCGCGGTCCATATAACCCTTGATTTTTCCGCCACGGCCCTGGTTTGTAAGTCCCCATGTATTTTCGTTCTGTCCAAATCCGTGAAGAAGAATAAATACAGGATATTTTGTAGACTTATCGTTTGCATCATATCCAGCTGGAAGATAAACCCAGGCGTGCTTATTGTAGCGGTCTGCAGCTGTTACATCTGCTTCTGGAACACTCCAGTCTCTTGTAGGATAATTAATTTCTACAACAGTACCGCGCTGTGAAGCAGTAAGACCATCATCAAATGGTTTGTCGGCAGGAGCACCTGCTTTTGCATTGAATCTTACTCCCTTAAGAGTTACCTTAAGCTGATCCCCGTCTGAGTTACCGCGCTGATAATCATTGAACTTGATTGCAAATGCCATGATTGCATCCTGATCTGAGCTTGCAATAACTCTGTCTGCAAAATCTGCAGGAATCTTTATTGTATGTTTAAGTGTTCCAGACAAAGCATCTGAATCAAAATATTCAAGGTCTTCAAAACCACCGAACAAACCTGTTGAATCCCAAGGAAGAAGTCTCATACAAAAGCCAGGATTCTTAGCATTTGAATTCCACTTTCCTTCTACAGGGCTGTATTCAAGTTCAATATCAACAGATTCATAGTTACCGATATTGATTTCTGATTTGTCTGATTTTACATAGAAAGCAACACCACCGCCTGCTCCACCAGCTGCAGTTGCAACCCATGAAACAGAACCGTCTGCACCAGTTTCAATCTGCTGTGCTACAGAGCCCTTTTCAAAAATTGTAAAGGTTTCTGCCTTATCTCGAACAACAATACCACATGTCTTATCACATGAAGTAAATCCCAAAGCCAGCAAAACTATGCCAGCCACAAAAAAAAGCTTTGATTTTTTTAACATTTTGTCCTCCAAAAAAAAACGTGCGTCCTAAAACGCACGCATTAAGATTCCCGCGTCAAGCGCGGGAATGACATATATTTGTCATTGTCGCGGTCCCTGAGCCTGTCGAAGGGGGACCCGACAATCTTTATTTCTTCAACAACTTAGCCAAGTTCTTAGCAGTAAATCCAAGAGCCTCAGCTACTTTGTTTGCTGGTCCTGAAGTACCGAATGTGTCGATACAGAAGCAGTTTTCTTTAGAAGTGAACTGGAGCCATTCCATAGAAATACCGGCTTCGGTACAAACAATTCTCTTTGCAGGTCCAATGATTGCTTCCTGCTTAGCCTTAGGAAGATTTTCGAACTTCTTAAGATCTGGAACAGAAACAACGCGGATCTTCTTGTCTGTAACCATAGCTGCAGCCTGAAGAGCCATATTAACTTCTGAACCGCTTGCAAGAATTGTGATATCAGGCTTGTCTGCACCAGACTTAACAATGTAAGCACCGCAGCTAGCCATGTTCTTCTTCCAAGACTTGTCTTCCTTTTCGTAAACAGCAAGTGCCTGGCGTGTGAATGCCATACAAACAGGATGATCTTTAGAAGCATAAGCAATCTTCCAAGCTTCCATAGATTCTTCCGGATCACCTGGGCGAATTGCCTGAACACCAGGAATTGCACGCAAAGAAGTCATTGTTTCAATTGGCTGGTGAGTTGGACCATCTTCACCTACGTAAATTGAATCGTGTGTGAATACGTAGATTACAGGCTGCTTCATCAAAGAAACAACGCGGAGTGATGGACGGAGGTAATCAGCAAATACAAGGAATGTAGCACAGAATGGGCGGAGTCCACCATGCAAAGAAATACCTGCACAAACAGCAGACATTGCAAACTCGCGGATACCGTATTCAATTGTACGGCCAGCGCGGTTAGCAGGGCTGAATGTTCCGTTATCTGTTGCCTTGAATGCAGTCTTGTTTGGACCCATAAGGTCTGCAGAACCACCAACAAGGTTAGCATAGCGTGCAGCAATTACGTTCAATGCCTTTCCGGAAGCATCACGAGTAGCACATGCATCTCCTACCTTATATTTAACGTCCTTAACAGTTTCGTCAGTTACAGCATCAGAGAAGTATGCATCCCATTCTTTCTTGAGCTTTGGATTTTCTTTTGCCCATGCAGCAAAATCAGCCTTCCAGTCAGCTTCTGCCTTAGCAAATGCAGCCTTCTTCTTTTCAAAATATTTGTAAGCATCAGGAACAACGTAGAAGTCTTTATCTACAGGAAGTCCGAGCTTTTTCTTAGCAGCCTTAATTCCTTCTGCACCAAGTGGAGCACCGTGAACATCAGCAGTTCCCTGCTTTGGAGCACCCTTACCAATTACAGACTTGAGCATAATCAATGTTGGCTGATCTTTGCACTTCTTAGCTTCTTTAACAAGGTTTACAATGCCTTCAACATCATACATGCTTCCCTTAAGAACCTGCCAGCCGTATGCCTTGTAACGTGCAGCAATATTATCTGTGAAAGTAATATCTGTATTACCATCAATAGAAATCTTGTTCTGATCGTAGAATACGATGAGTTTACCAAGCTTAAGATTTCCGGCAAGAGAACAAGCTTCAGAAGCAACACCTTCCTGAAGACAGCCTTCTCCTACGAGAGAGTATGTGTAATGGTCAACAATCTTATGATTTTTTGTGTTGAACTTTGCAGCAAGCATCTGTTCTGCAACAGCCATACCAACAGCCATAGAAACGCCCTGTCCAAGAGGACCACCAGTACATTCAACACCGTCTGTATCACCAAATTCAGGGTGACCAGGACACTTAGAACCAACCTGACGGAAGTTCTTAATGTCGTCCATGCTTACCTTATAACCGGCAAGATGAAGAATGCTGTAAAGAAGCATAGAACCATGTCCAGCAGAAAGTACAAAACGGTCTCTGTCTGCCCATTTTGAATCTGCAGGGTTGTGCTTCATTACTTCACCGTACAAAACTGCAGCAGCTTCTGCAGCACCAAGTGGAAGGCCTGGGTGACCAGAGTTTGCCTTCTGAATTGCGTCCATTGACAAGCTGCGGATAGAAAGTGCAACTGCCTCAACACCTTTTTTGTCCATAAAAAATATCTCCTAATTTATTTTATTTATCTAATTCACGAATAAGACTAAGTAATTCAGCTTCGCCTGCATGTGCTTCAAGTGCC
>JAFZLJ010000098.1 GCA_017551545.1 Treponema sp.
GTAAAAGGTGCAAAGGTAACAGTTGTTGTTGAAGATACTTTCAAAGACAAAAAGGTTCTTGTTTTCAAGTATAAGTCAAAGAAAGATTATCACCGCTTGATTGGTCATAGACAGCAGTACACAAATGTACGTGTTGAGTCTATTACTCTTGCATAATTAAAAGGAGATTACTATGGGAAGAACACGTGGTGGATCTGGTGCTAAAAACGGACGCGATCCAAATCCAAAAAGCTTGGGTGTTAAAAGATATGCCGGTGAATCTGTTTCTGCAGGTTCAATTATTGTAAAGCAGCGTGGAACTAAGTTCTATCCTGGAAACAACGTTATGAAGGCTGGAGATGACAGCTTGTTTGCAACAGCAGACGGAAAAGTTGTATTCAGCGAAAGAAATAATCACAAGGTTGTTTCTGTAGAAGCTGCAAAATAAGTTCAGCACTCGCTGAATGAGGATGCCCGGTAAAAAAGTGCCGGGCATTTTTTTTGGAGTATGTATGATTGGTTTTGCTGATGAAGCAACTATAGAAGTTCGCTCTGGTAACGGCGGCAACGGTTGTGTTGCATTCCGTCGTGAAAAATATGTTCCTCATGGTGGTCCTAACGGTGGTGACGGCGGTAAGGGCGGCGACATTATTTTTACTGTAAAACGAAACCTTCGTACTCTTGCAAATCTTCGTCACAGAGTTTGTTTTAAGGCAAAGAACGGAGGAGACGGTCAGGGCTGGAACCGCTATGGTGCCGATGGTGAAGACTGTGTAATTCCTGTTCCTCCTGGTACAACAATCCGCGATGCAGAAACAGGCGAAGTTATATATGATTTTTCTACTGCAAAGGGCGACGAGCAGTTCACCTTCCTAAAAGGTGGTAACGGCGGCTGGGGAAACGTTCACTTTAAGAGTTCTACAAATCAGGCTCCAAGACAGGCTAACCCTGGTCAGCGAGGAGAAACACGTTTCCTTAAGCTTGAGCTTTCTATTATGGCAGACGCTGGTCTTGTAGGATTCCCTAACGCTGGAAAATCAAGTCTGCTTACTTACTTTACAAACGCACGCCCAAAGATTGCGCCTTATCCTTTTACTACAATTATCCCGAATCTTGGTGTGCTTCGTGTTGATGACGAAAGCGATATTATTATTGCAGATATTCCTGGAATTATCGAAGGTGCCAGCGAAGGTCTTGGACTTGGAGATACATTCCTTAAACATATTACCCGTACTGCCTGTCTTATTTTTATGATTGACTGCAGTGACGAAAATTATCTTACAGCCTATGAAACACTGTGTAACGAGCTTGATAAATATTCAGACAGTTTGCTTGAAAAACCGCGCATTGTTTTATTGAACAAAATTGATGTTGAAGGTGCTTTTGACCGTGCTGTAGAAGCTGCAGAAAAAATCAGGGCTGCAGAACCAGATACTGTTGTTATTCCGGTTTCTGTTCATACAGGCCGCGGCATGAAGGATGCACAGAATCAGATTGTGCAGCTTGTAAACCGCCAGGAGCAGCGCCTTGTTGCAGAAGAAAAGGGTACTGCAGAATTTGGAAGCGGCTTTATGGAAGGTCGTGGCGGTATGGACGACGATGATGAAAACATTCAGTATCCTGGAAGTGAACAGTAGGAGAGTGAGACACAGATGAAGCTTGCAGTTTTTGGTGGTACTTTTAATCCTCTTCATATTGGGCATGCAATGCTTGCCGATACAATCATTACAGAACTTGGCTACGACAAGGTGCTTTTTGTTCCTACATTCATTACACCACATAAAGTTTGCGGCGGAAATGTTACAAGTGAGCAGCGTCTTGAAATGGTAAAGGCTTTTTGTGCAAGCGAAGGCAACGGTCATTTTGAAACAGAAACATGCGAGTTTGACAGAGGCGGTGTTTCTTATACTTCCGACACTCTTGAGTTTCTGACAGAAAAATATAAAGGCCAGCTTGAAGGTAAACTTGCATTTGTTATGGGAGACGAGGTTGCCGCAGAATTTGACAAGTGGCGTAACCCGGAAAAAGTTTCGGCTCTTGCAGATTTGATTATCGTTCACAGATATCCAGATGTAGGGGCATTGGAAAAGGTTTTGTATAACAAGACTGTTGAAAAATCTAACTGCGAAAATGTTCCTTCGGGCAAATATACAGGTGATTTTTCTGTTCAGTTTGATAAGGATAATTTTAAATATCCTCATATTTATATTGAAAATCCTATGCTGCCTGTTTCGTCTACAGATATCCGCCGCCGCATTGACGAAGGAAAAAGTTTCCGCTATCTGGTGCCGCATGCAGTGTATGAATATATAGAGAAAAACGGATTATATAAATGATAGATTATGATACTTTGACAGAAAAAATCCGCGATTATACAGAAGCTCATGTTAAGCCTGCACGCTATGATCATTCGGTGCGTGTTGCCGAAATGTGCGTTAAGCTTTGCAGACGTTACGGACTTGATGAAAACAAAGGCTATCTTGCAGGAATAGGCCACGACATGTGCAAGGATATGCCTCGCGATAAAATGCTTGAACTTGCCAAAAAAGACGGCAAACCTGTAAGCGATTATGAGCTTTCAAAAATCTCTCTGCTTCATGGTCGTGCCGCTGCTGTTATGATGAAAGAAAAATTCGGCATAACAGACACAGATATTCTTGAAGCAGTAGCAAATCATGTTTCGGGATGCTTGGGGTTATGTGACCTTGGTAAGATTCTTTTTTTAGCAGATAAAACAGAACCTAGCCGCCCGCAGTCTACAGATGAATATCGTGCCGGACTTATGAAGCTTAGTCTTGACGGACAGTTTCTTTCTGTAGTAAAAGAGAATTATGAATATATCCGGGGACGCGGTTTTGAAGTTTACCCGGAGACACTAAAAATGATAGAATACTATGAGCAGGCCTGCAAAGCGGTTGCTGAGCCTGTCGAAGCACAGGGACCACAATAGATGAAGAAATTACGAAATGAACAAAAGGGACTTCTCTTTATTGCACTTATTCTTATTGTGATTCTTGCAATGAGTCTTTTCTTTGCAAGGTCACTTAAAACAAATAGTGTAGAAGATTCTCTTGAACACGATACATTATTAAGAACTCTTTTTGTTGTGCAGAATGAAGACGGCAATGTTCTTTTTTCAAATGTAATAATTCTTGATACATCTACAGAAAAAGCCGCAGTTATAAATCTTCCCGGGTATACTGGTGCAATCTTCCAGTCGCTTGGACGAACAGACAGCCTTGAAGCAGTATATAATGAGCTTGGAATGGCTTCGTACAGAACAGAAGTTCAGAAATTGCTTGGTATTTCCATTCCTTATACAACAATGGTAAAGCTCGAAGATTTTATCCGTCTTTGCGACATGTTTGGTGGAATGCGCGTATTCATTCCTTCTCCTATTGATACTGTTTCTGAAGAAGGAGACCGCTGGCTGCTTCCTTCAGGTGCCGTTACTCTTGATGGTGATAAAATTGCCGTTTATCTTCAGTACGAAGAAGAGGATGAAGCAGAAGATACTATTCAAGACAGATATCAGAATGTTATGGGAGCTTTCTTAACAGGACTTCATGACCAGAGCTTTAAGATTTTTAATTCAAAGCAGAATTTCAAACGATTTTCTGTGAATCTGAATTCAAATATTTCAGATGATGAAGAAGAAACTCTTTATTCCGAAATTGCCCAGATTGATACAGAATCTATAATCAAGCAGACAATCACAGGGTCTCTTCGTAATGTAGACGGCCAGCAGCTTTTGATGCCTTTGAACAACGGCGAATTCATTAAGGAAGCAGTTAAGCAGACAACATACATGCTCATGTCTTCGGACGGAACAATTTCTAACAGAATCTACGTTCTTGAAATTCAAAACGGTACAAAAACTCAAGGGTTGGCACGCCGTACAGCAACACTTTATCAGAATGCAAGTTATGATGTTTTAAGTGCAGTAAACGCAGATTCAAATGATTATGCAGAAACAGTGATTGTAGATCACATTGGAAACGAGGCGGTTGCACGTCAGGTAGGCGAGCTTATCCGCTGTACAAATATAAAACAGGCAGATGAAATGGAGGAAGGAAGCTCTAGCGACAGTATGGTTGATTTTACAGTTATTCTTGGAAGAGACTTTAACGGCGCTTATGTAATTCCGGGAGCTTCGTATTAAAATATGAAAACAACAGAACAGAAAGCAATTGAAATTGCAAAGCTTATGCAGGATGGAAAGGGTGATGACGTTACCCTTATTGATATCAGCGGATTAAATTCGTGGACTGATTATTTTGTAATTGTAACTGTATCAAGTTCTACACAGCAGCAGGGTCTTGCAAAACAGATTAAAGAATATATAAAGGAAAATGACCTTGAAATTCACCCTGTAAACCGCCGCAGCCCTAACGGTGATGACTGGAACCTTATAGATTTAGGCGCAATTGTAGTTCACCTGATGTCTGCACAGGCAAGAGAATTCTATAATTTAGAGAAACTCTGGTTTAACGGAAAAGTAATAGAACTATAAGTCGTACTTGTCGATGAAAGAAATGTCGTCTTCGTCGTCGTTGCGGGTTCGGGAAGTGTAGTAGCCGTCTTCTGGTTCAACATCGTCGTAGGGTTCGTCTATATCTTCTTCTTCCTTAAAAACATCGTCGTAGTAAAGCTCATCGTCGCCGTCAAAATCGTCAAGGACATCATCCTCATCGTCATCAAAATCATCATCAAAGTCTTCGTCGAAATCGTCGAAGTCATCATCCATGTAAATTGATAATTCATCAAGCTCTGGCTCGTCTGCGAACATAGACACCCCGGTTTTTAATGTAGTTGGAAAATAAACACCCATAGACAATATATAATAACAACAATTATTTTTCAACTACTTATGGAAAAAATAGTATGAAATTATAAATGAATTGTTATATTCTATATTACGCAAGTGTATTGTTTGACAACAATTAGAAAATTAGTATAATAGTAAGACAGGCTGATGAAATTTATTGTAGAAAAGGCTTATGCCAAAGTAAATTTTAATCTGCGGGTGCTTCCCAGTCGGACTGATGGATATCACAGTATAGAAAGTATTTTTCAGACTATTGATTTGTTCGACGAACTGGAGGTTTCTGTAACAGAAGAAAACGGTTGTTTCGTCGAATGTCCTTCCATGAAACTCCCTTTACAGAACACTCTCACCAAGGCTTATGATGCATTTTGCAGCATTGCAGGCGTAGAGGTTCCGGGTGTAAAGGTTGTTCTAAAAAAAGGAATACCATCTGGCGGTGGATTAGGCGGAGGTTCTTCTGATGCTGCGGCTCTTGTAAGAGGGCTGTGCAAAATCTGTAAGGTTAAGCTTGATGAAAATCAGCTTAATTATATTGCAGATAAAACAGGAAGCGATGTTTTTTTCTTTATGCATTGCAACAAAAACGGAACAGGTTGTGCACTTGTTTCGGGGCGTGGTGAAATCGTAAAGAAAATTACTCCCAGAAAGGATTTATTTCTTTTGCTGGTGTTTCCTGATATTTCAAGTTCTACAAAAGAAGCGTATGAGCTTGTTGATAAGACTCTTGCGAGTGGAACTGATGATGCTTTTGTAGCTTTTGATTGCCTTGAAGAAGAATATCGGAAGAATCCTTCACAATGGCGATTCAAAAATACGTTTACTCCATCGCTTTGTGGTGTTTACAGTGATTTAGAAGCTGCGTTGGGTACGTTAAAAAACAGTAGTGCCGATTTCTGCGATATGTCGGGATCTGGTTCTACACTATATGGTGTTTTTACATCAAAGCAACGGGCTAAATCTAATATGAAACTGCTTGCTGCTACATGGAATTGTGCTCTTGTACGTTTGCTGTAAAAATCAAAAAGTTTTGGAGGAAAGAGGCTTATGCAGATTACAGAATTGAGAATTCGCAAGGTCGAAGATGAAGGTAAGTTACGAGCTTATGTTACAGTAACTTTTGACAACTGCTTTGTTGTTCACAATGTAAAAATCATTGAGGGCAAAAGTGGATTGTTCATTGCTATGCCAAGCAGAAAGACAGCGAACGGGGAATATAAGGATGTAGCTCATCCTATTAGTCCTGAGTTCCGAACAGAACTGCAAGATAAGATAATTGCAGAGTATGAAGCAGGTCATGTTGAAGTTGGTGGCGAAGCTGACTAACATTATAATACATGGACTTTCTCCGCTGGTGTAATGGTAGCACACGAGCTTTTGGTGCTTAGAGTCCGGGTTCGAATCCTGGGTGGAGAATTAGAGGAGTTTCCTCAAAAAAAAATTAAAGGATATAAGGAGCTTTAAGAAATGAGTAAGCAGACATTGAATGCAAAAGTTCGTACTGTTTCTGGTAAAACAGCTGCTAAAAAACTTCGACAAGTAGGTAGTATCCCGGCCGTTATGTACAACGAGAAGGGCGAGTCTACAATGCTCGAAGTAAATGAAGTTGAATTCAACAAAATCTGGAGAACTGTAACTCCAACAACTTCAATCAATCTCGTCGTTGACGGAAAAGAACATTTGGCTTTGATTAAGGATACTGAATACAATATCCGTACAGACAAGGTTTTGCATGCAGATTTCTTTGTACCTGCAGCAGACGAAAAACTTGTAATGAATATCAAAGTTCATTATTCAGGAACACCTGCCGGCGTACTTAAAGGTGGTTTCAAGAAAGAACGCAACAACCAGATTAAAATCAAGGCTGCTATTGCTGATCTTCCAGAAACAATCATCGCCGACATCTCTAAGATTAATGTTAGCGAAGCTTTGCGCGTAAAAGACCTTGAGCTTAGCAAGAATGTTGAAATTCTTACCGATAAGGAACTTCCTTTGGTAACAGTTTCTCCAGCACGCTAATCTTTTTTAGAGAATTTTTCCTAGCACTCCGTCATTGCGAGGAGTGTTAGCGACGTGGCAATCCATATATTTGAATGCATATTTATATGTGGATTGCTTCGCCTTCGGCTCGCAATGACGGACTTGAACAAAGCCAATGTCAGAATTTGAAGAACAGGTTCTTAAAGGACTCCAGTCTTGCTCAATTAATCTTAAATCACTTTCTTCTCAAAAATCTTGTATTGGTGCTGCAGTTTCTGGTGGTGCCGACTCTGTTAGTCTTCTTGTTTCTCTTTGTGCTTTATGCAAACCCCTTTCTATTCCTGTTAAAGTAATCACTGTAAATCATTATATAAGGCAGGAAAGTGAGACCTGCGGCGACGTTGAATATGTAAGAACATTGTGCCAGTCTTTATGCAAAGAAGGGTATGATGTTGAACTTACTGTATGCGAGCTTGAAAAAGGGCAGGTTGGAAGCCTTGCAGATAAAAAAGAAATTGGAATTGAAGCTGCAGCCCGTGAACTCAGATACGATGCCTTTGAAAAATTTATTGAAGAAAAAAAACTGAAATGCCTTTGTCTTGCACATAATAAAAATGATCAGCTTGAAACTCTGGTCATGCGCTTTTTGCAGGGGGCAGGAACTGAATCTCGCGGAGGTATTCCGCAGGTACGTGGTAAATATGTACGCCCGCTGCTTGATATTGAACGTGCACAGATTGAACAGTATTTAACTCAGAAAAAAATAAGCTGGAGAAATGACAGCACAAATAACGATACTTCTTATTTAAGAAACAGAATCCGTAGTGAGCTTGTACCACTTTTAAACGAACGGTTTGCAGGCTGGGATAAAGCAGTACTTACAGGGGCACAAAAAGCGATGGATGATGCGGAAGTGCTGGAAGGGTGCCCCTTCGACATGCTCAGGGAGTCGTTCGCTTCGCGAACTTACCAAGTTTTCTTCGAAAACTTGCGAGACGACAGTTTTGATGAATCCTTCTATTCTTTGCCTAGAGCTTTGAAAATCAGGGCGCTTTTACAGCTTGCTAACAATGCCGGTTGTGACATGCGTATTCCTTATGTTTTTTTATGTGATGTGTGCGATTCGGTCGATTGTGCCGATAATTATAATAGAAGAAAAGTGGAAAAACGCTTTGCAAATATGTGCTTTATCCTTGATGAAAACGGTGTTACTGTAAAAAAATCAGACGAAGTACAGAATGAAATTGTTTTTTCTGCTATAATAGAAAAAAGCGGTTTTTATGAAATTCCTGCAGGACAGGTTTTTGTTCCAGATGGAATTGAGTTTCCGGTGCTTTTGCGTTCGTGGCGTTCTGGAGATGAAGTTCAGACGGCAGACGGAGGCACAAAAAAACTTTCTGATGTTTTTTCTGACTGGCATGTGCCAGCTTCAAAACGTCAGTATATTCCGGTTGTTCAGGAGCTTAAAACACCTGAGCAAAAAATCATATGTATCTTGGGAAGCTGCTTAGGCTATAAAGATTGGATTGTAAAGAATGAAAAAGTTTAAGTCTGTTTTTATTTGTATTTTATTAATGGCTGGTGTTGTTCAGTTTGCCTCTGCTCAGAAAAAAAATGCTGCTGCCGCAAACCGTAAAACTGCTGAACGATGTCTTAGTCTTTCTGAAAGCTTTATGCTTAATGATGACTGGCAGAATGCACTTAATCAGGCCGAGCTTGGACTTTCCTATGATGAAACAATTTCTGATTTATTTTATGTAAAGGCTGCAGCCCAGAGTAATCTTGGCTACAAAAAGGCAGAAGTTCTTGAAACAATAAAAGAATCTTTTGCAAAAGATAACTGGATAAATTATACAAAAAACAGCGCCCGCATTTTATATGCAGACATACTTTGTGCAACAGGTCTTTATGATGAATCGCTTGCCGTTCTTGATATGGAACCGCTTTTATATTCTGCAGACTCTGAATTCATAAGAATCAAAAATTATTACAGAATGGGAACTGCAGCTTCTATAGCACAGGCCAGGGCAAGACTTAATTCTTCTAGAAAGATTTACCCAAAAGATGCACGCTTCCCGAATCTGTTCTTTATGTTCGAAATGGCATTTATGAATTATGCTGAACGAACAGGAACTCCTTATGAAATTCCGGAACTTGTTCAGACAATTGCAGATTCATATATTGCAAAGCTTCCTGATTATTCTTCTACAGATATTGAAAGTGAAATTATTGCACTGATGTTCTGCCAGGGTGAACAGCAGAAACGTTTGCTCAAGGCAGTTGGTGAAAAAAATCAGAATCATCCGTTGTTTGCGTATGCAGCGCTCAAGGCAGGAATTATTTCAGAAGAAAAAGCATTCAATCTGTTTTTTGAATCTTCAAATAATGTTTATGATTTAAGTCTGCTCGAAAGTTTTGGAGCCCTGCTGCACGATGAAGCTTTGATGTCTAATTTTGCAGATCATCTTAAGTCGCTTGAAGGAACTGTTTATATTGATAATGACCTTGATCTTTTGAACGAGCTTACAGTTACTTATGAACGCGGCCGTGCAAAGACAATTATTTATGATAAGAATGCAGACGGAATTGAAGAACTGAATGCCCAGTGTGATTTTGGTTCTCCTGTAAGCGTTGCTTTTGACGGTGGTAAACTTGATCTTCTTTATGAAAGCTTCCCTTCTGTAAGCCGCATTACAGATAATACAGACGGAAACATTTATCATTTCTTAAGCTTTGATTTTAATTACAATCCTTTTGAAATGACTGTAGATACATTGTTCTCTCGCTTTAATGTTGATTTTTACATACCTTTGATTGACAGCGAAATTGAAGCTCCTGATAAATATGTACTTGCAAAAAATGCATCTTCACTTGAGCTTGCAACTGCAGAACGTTCAGGTTCACGTGTAAGTTATACTGTTTTTGAAGGACGCCCTGTATTTGCAGTATTTATGAGCGGCGGTACACGTTATGCTTATGCAACAATTGAACCAGGTTGTCCTTTTGTTCGCTATGCAGATTTTGACGGCGACGGCATTTATGAAACTTCAGAAACTTATGATATTGATAATGAAAATAAATACACAGAACCTTCAGACATTCAGATTATAAAAAATGTGTTTGGAGACGGAACTTTCAGCGAAAAGCTTTATCTTAAGAAAATAGAAATTGACCGCAACGGCGACACAAAAATAGAATTTTCTGAACAGTATCTTGGTAACAACGGAAAAATTTCATCATGGGATACAGATGGCGACGGAATACTTGATTACGAATATATCCGCTATCCTGATTCTGCAGACGGTAAACTTACAGAAGAAACAATCCTTTATTCAAAGCTTGGCGAAGAATATGTTTCGCTTCAGAATATCGACGGTATTCCTGTTTCCTTAAAATATGAAGGTGAAGTAATTGATGTTATTCCGGGTAATGCAGAAAATCTGTTCTGGGTAGGAGAGAAGGGAACTGTTGCACAGGAAGAAGTTGTGCTCAATTCTGTAGAAAAAGTAATAACAGAGGGTGCAGTTCAGCTTGTTAAATTTGATGATTCATTAAGAATATCAGTAATAAAAATTGGAAACGCTTATTTTTGTAAGGCATTGGCTCCTTCTCAAGTAATCGAAGTTGAAACAGAATAATATGAACATCAGGATTTTCAAAAAAATCAGTTTTTTCTCTTTTGCAGCATGTGCACTTGCATTAAGCATTTCTTTTTTTTCATGTAAATCTTTTTCGCAGCCAACCGAAATTCAAAAGCCTCTTGATTATACCGACCGTGATGTAATTGAAAATGAAATCAAGAATATCAGGGAACTACAGCAAAAGGAAAGTACAAAAGCTTTGTTCAGGGCATGCCTTTTAGGTGATAATTCAATAATCCAGGAATGCGCTGCTGTTGTAAAAAATCAGGCACAGACTGCTTTGGAAGAAAACGATTATCCGCTTGCATTGCGACTTTATAAATCTCTTGTTTCTGCAATTAAAGATGAAGAAGCTGCTAAACTTTTTGAACAGTATTCTTCTGATTACAATAAAAATATTCCGGGGCTTACTGTAGATGAAGAAAAGCTTCCAAAAACAATAAGCGACTGTATTAATGCAACTGTTACTGTGTGGGTAGACCAGGGCTACAAGGTAGAAAACGGAAACGGTTATGCAGATATTGTAATAGGATCGGGATTTTTTATTGACAGGCGCGGTTACATAATCACAAATCATCATGTAATTGCCGAGGTTGTGAATCCTAAAAGAAAAACTACCTGTAAGCTTTTTGTTAAGCTTCCTTCTGATATGGAAAAAAAGATTCCTGCAAAGGTTGTAGGTTATGATTCTGTAATGGACCTTGCTTTGCTTAAGGTAGATTCTTATGAGCCTGATTTTGTATTTGCTCTTGGATCAAGTTCTGAGCTTGAAGTTGGCGATAAAATTTCGGCAATAGGAACTCCAATCGGGCTTGAAGGAACTCTTACAAGTGGAATTATTTCTTCAACTTCCCGTTCTCTTATTACAATGGGAAATGTATTCCAGATTGATGCAGCTGTAAATGCAGGAAACTCGGGCGGTCCTTTGATTGATTCAAACAGAAAGGTTCAGGCAATTGTTTTTGCAGGCATGCTGCAGTATCAGGGCTTGAACTTTGCGATTCCTGTTGAATACCTTAAGCTGGAACTGCCGCTTTTGTATCGCGGAGAAGAACTTAAGCATAACTGGCTTGGCGGCTTTGGTCATACAAAAAAGATTCGTAATAATAACGAAGGTCTTGAAATTCAATATGTAATGCCTGGTGGTTCTGCAAGCTATACAGGACTCGCCATTGGTGATGTTATTATCCGCGCCGATGATACTCCAATTTCGTCACTTGATGATTTTCATAATGTATGCATGAAGTATGATTATGGTACTATCATTACCTGTACTTATTTAAGAGACGGCCAGGAAAAAGAAGCATTGCTTTATCTAGAAAAACGACCTGAAGCTCCTGCAAAAGAAATATATGCGAGTGATTTTGTTGATGATGCATTTATCCCGATTCTTGGAATGAAAATGCTCCGTTCATCGACAATTAATAAAAAATCCTATAGAATAGAATATGTTCTGGAAGGCAGCATTGCAGATCAAAACGGATTTTCAGAAAACGATAATCTTGAACTGATTGATGTTTCTTTTGATGACAAGAATAAGATTCTTTATGTAGCTCTTTCAATTGAAAGAAGAAAAAAAGGACTTCTTAATTTTCAACTGGGACTTGGCACTTCCTACGACAGCCCTAATTATTTTTAATAAAACTGTACCTCACGAGGAAAAACATGACAGAAATGAAATACAAGCGCAATTTTTGTATTGTCGCTCATATAGACCACGGAAAATCTACTCTCTCTGACCGTCTTATTCAAAAGGCAAAAATCATTGATGACCGCAAGATGATGAATCAGATTCTCGATAACATGGATATTGAACGAGAGCGCGGTATTACAATTAAAAGCCAGGCTGTTACAATTCCTTACCATGCAAAGGATGGCCACGATTATGAACTGAATTTTGTAGATACACCGGGACACGTAGACTTTTCTTATGAGGTTTCTCGTGCAATTGCTTCTTGTGAAGGTGCGCTTCTTTTGATTGATGCAACACAAGGTGTGGAAAGTCAGACAGTTTCTAACATGTACATGGCACTTGAACATGACCTTACAATGGTGCCTGTAATTAATAAGATTGACCTTGCTTCTGCAGATATTCCTTCGTGCAAAACTCAGATTGATAACGAGCTTGGACTTGATTCTTCAGAGGCTTTGTGTGTTTCTGCAAAAACAGGTGAGGGTATTGACGAGCTTATGGAAGCAATTGTTACAAAGTTTCCGGCTCCTACAGGTGACCCTAACGGAAAGCTTGCTGCGCTTATTTTTGACTGCCATTATGATATTTACCGCGGTGTAGTTGTTCATGTGCGTGTAATGGAAGGACGTCTTAAGACTGGCGACCTTATCAAGATGATGAGCAGCGGTCGTGAATACAAAGTAGAGCAGTGCGGTATTTTTAAGATTAATTACGAAGAAACAGGCGTGCTTGAAGCAGGCGACGTTGGCTATATAATTTCCGGACTTAAAACTGTAAGCGATGTAAAGGTTGGTGATACTATTACTTCTGTAGCCAATGGTGTGGACGAGCCTTTACCTGGTTTTAAGGAAGTAAAGCCTGTCGTTTATTCTTCAATTTATCCTATGGATTCAAACGACTACGAAGAGCTCAAGGACAGCATGGAAAAGCTCAAGCTTAATGATGCAAGTCTTGTTTACGAAAAAGATAATTCTCTTGCGCTTGGTAACGGTTTCCGCTGTGGATTCTTAGGTTTGCTTCATCTTGAAATTGTTCAGGAACGACTTGAACGCGATTTTGACCAGGCAGTTATTTTTACTGCTCCAAGTGTACGATATTTGCTTCACCTGCAGAACGGCGAAGATATGTATATTGATAACCCTTCTGAATATCCTCAGGGTCGCATTGCAGATGCAGAAGAGCCTTATATTAAAGCATCTATTATTACTCCGGCAGAATATCTTGGTTCTATTATGGCCTTGTGTACAGAAAAACGTGGCGTTCAGACAAACATGCAGTATCTTGATACAAAGCGCGTTGAACTCAGCTACGAAATGCCTTTGAGCGAAGTTCTGTTTGATTTCTACGACCGCCTTAAGAGCTACAGCCGCGGTTATGCTTCTTTTGATTATGAAGTTATAGGTTACAGACCAACAGACCTTGTAAAAGTAGACATTCTTTTGAACGGAAAGATGGTCGATGCACTTTCACTTCTTACATTTAAAGCAAATGCCGTTGACCGTGCACGCAAGGTTTGTGAACGCCTTAAGGGAGAAATTGCCCGCCAGCAGTTTAAGGTTGCAATTCAAGGTGCAATAGGCAGTCAGATTATTGCCCGCGAAACTGTAAACCCTGTGCGCAAGGACGTTCTTGCCAAGTGTTATGGTGGTGACATTACCCGTAAACGAAAGCTTTTGGAAAAGCAGAAGGAAGGTAAAAAGCGCATGAAGATGATCGGCGACGTAGAATTACCACAAAGCGCCTTCCTGGCTGTTTTGAAGGAAAAGGAAGATAACTAGGCCTTTCGCAAAGCGGATTGCCACGTCGCTGCGCTCCTCGCAATGACGTGCCAATAATCGTCATTGCGAGCGAAGCGTGGCAATCCAGTTTATTGATTCAATATTTTCAAATAATAATCAATTTCAATTCTAACCCGATTCAAAAACGACTGTGTATATGCAAACTTGTGCCCGTCCGGGAAGTGCAGGTACAGGTATTCACGGTCTTGTACCAGTTGTGTTATTTTTTCTTCCAGTTGTTCTGCAGGGAGTTTTGTTTCGCCGGTTAGCAGGGATTTTAGTTCTTCAAGAGATGCAACTTCCTGGAGTAATATGTCATTGTGAGCGTAGCGCGGCAATCCAGTTGTACCAATGCCTGCTTTTTCATGGATTGCCACGTCGCTGTGCTCCTCGCAATGACGGGGTAAATCAATCATTATCTGCTCATACCTGGCCATAATCGGCGTAGTATACATCTTATCTGTCTTCTTAAATGCAGTCTGATTAAATGCGGCTCCAAAGTTTGTATCTGTTTTTATTCGGTTAGAATTTTGAAAACGGGCGTTATCGGCCATGGCGCCTTTTGTGTGGGTGCGGCCTGCTGAGTAGGCAAAATCAAGACCGTAAGTTTCTACTGGTACAGAAGAATCTTTTCTAAAAAGCAGTGCATAATAATAAGCTGTAATTCCAACTGAACCAAAAGGATTATTTTTTGGCGGCAATATTCCTGCTTTTTCAAAACGGTCAATAAATCTTGCCTGTGTAAACTCTGTTGTAAAAAAACTTATCTGTTCTGGCTTAAAATATCTTGTGATTGAATGAATTGAAGAAAGGCCTGCAAAAATATGAATATCAGACGACTGTGTACCAATAAAGCATTTTGAAATTACATTCTGGGCTTCTTCTATAAAAACTCCATCTGGAGTTATGCCGTTTGCTAAAAGAGGTTGCAAGGATGTGTCGGCACAAAGAATATAATAATCATTTTGGTCAGATTTTTTTATACGCTCAATTCCGTCCTGTGCAGATTCACCGGCTCCAAAAACAAGAACAGGCTTTTCAAATGAACCAAAGTATTTTTGAATTGGAACAGTTTTATCGCACACAGAAAGATTTTTAAAAAAGTTCGTACAGTATTTTCTGCCGAATTTAACAAGTGTAACTCTGTTTGCCCAGTAGGTCATGAGTGCATTTGTAACATTTTCTACAACCTTGTCGTAAATGTCTGAATGAAGCTGTGCTGCTGCCGAAAAATCAATACGTATAATTCTTCTGTAAGTACCGGCTTTTTGTTTAATAAGCTCTGGTCCAAGATTGTAAAGCTCATCCTTAGTTATAAAAGAAAAATTCGGGATATTTGAAAAATCACCTTCAGGAGTGTTTTTGTTTTCCTGTATAAAATCAACAAGCTGTGGTTCAAGCTCGCAGCCAAGCATAAGACAATCATCGGGCAGCTTTTGTGAAAGTTCTTTTAATCCATAATTTAAAACAGGGGAAGCACAAAAAATAATTGTCTGTGGTTGAATCGTAAGATTTTCTATAATCTGATTTATTGCTTTTTGCGGATTATATTTTGAATAAAGAAATTTACCTTCATAAGAAACAGAAAAGCCCTGTGCCGTTTGAACGAGACAGGGCTTTGTGTTTGTTATTGAATTGTTATCTGACAAAACTAGTAGTTGTAGAAATTGTCAAAGAAAACGGAAATAAAATTGTTCTCGAGTTTTGGACTCTGGAATACAACAGTCTGAGAAGAATTCTGATCAAACTCTACAATCTGTGAACTGAAATTAGAAGTTGCGGCTTCTTCTGAATTTTCTACAGTTTCGTTTCCTGTGTACTGAAGAACAACAATCTGTCCGCCAATAATAATTGGATCTGAGTATTCATTCAACTTAAGAGAGAAGGCTTTCTTAAGGAAGTCTTCATTCTTATCGGCAGTAGCAAGAACTTTCAAAGTATTAGTATCCATTGCATCATAAAGTGGTGAAGAACCATAATTCAATGGGAATGCAGCAAGGTTATCAATTGTTACGTTTTCATAGTTTGCTGCTGCAGTTTCAATATCGCTTGCTTTTGCATCTTTAACGAATGCTTCTGCAATGTCTGCAAAATAATCTTCGATAACTGAAGTTTCATAAATACTGATATAGTTCTGAACGTCTTTAAGTGTATCTTCACTTGTGAAATCTGGCTTTGTATCTTCACCGTTCTTCTTGAAAATTGAGAAGCCAAGCAAAGTTTCAATTATAGGGCTGATTTCATCAACTGCAAGGTCTGTGATTTTTGAAATTTCTGATTTGTCATTAAGAATATTCTGAATCTGATATTGAGAATTGTTTGAAATCTTTCCTTCTGAATTGCTGTAGTTCTTTTCTGAATATTCAGCAATAGCATCTTCGAAAGTTATCTGTCCTTTAGAAATGCGTGACATAACTTTGTTTGCAATATCTTTATCATTACATGTGATAATAGAAACATCATATTTTGTAAACTTTTCAGGATTTGCTTTTCCGTATTTTAACTGTTCTTCTTCCGGATAATTTCCAGTATCGAAGGTTACCATTGTAAATGCACGCTTTTCCTTACCGAACTTTTCAAGGAATTCTGTTTCTGCTTCTGGAGATTTAAGACCAAAAAGGAGTTTATCACCAAATGTTGTTCCGTAGCTGTCATCATAATAGCGGCCTGTATAAAGAGAATCTTTTATACTTTTTGTAAGGTTTTCGATGTAAGAAGCATCTGCCTGTTTGTAGGCCTTCATATCGAATTTGCCATCTGAATCTTTGAAGTAGTTCTTGAGTGTACGGTTAATTGTAGCCTGTGGAACTTCGTAACCTGCAGCTTCAAGAGCTTCCTGCTGTGCATATTTAATAACGGTAGAATTGAATGCATAGTTGTAAAGTGTATACTGATTGTTTGATGTAATTTCAATTCCCTGATTTCTGAACATCTGAGCATACTGTGAAAGTAACTCTGTAAAATCAGAACCATATTCATAACTGATTTTTTTACCGTTGTATTTACCAAAAACAAGTCCTTCCTGCTGCTGTGTTGCCTTTGATAAAGAAGATGGAAGCACGAACGCAATAAAACAAATAATAAGAATTATTGACGCCCCAAATGTGTAAAGAACACCTTTTTTCATATTATTACCCTTTTAATTTAATGTTTAAAATAATTATATTATTTTAACATAGAATGGATTTGTAGTCAATTTAGTAAAATCTGTAAAAATTTCTTTATTTTCTACAATTATGGTTTATAATAATAATATACTTATTTTAAGGAGTGTCGAAATGGCAAAAGGAAAAGACTATTTTGGATTGGGAAGATTGATTAGTATTATTCTTGCAATCATTCCTGTTACAGCTTGGCTTTGTGGATGGCTCACAAGATTTAAGGAAGGTAAAATTATTGCTGGTATCATCCGCTTGCTCTTTGGATGGAACATCATCTGGATTCTTGACTTGATTCTCATGATCCTCAACGGAAAGATCCTCCGTATCCTTAACTGCTAGTTCAAGTATAAAAAGTTAAATAATAAGCCCGAAAACAAATAGTTTTCGGGCCTTTTTGTTTGTACGTCTTATAACTGTTATCGGCTTGTACTAAGCTTCTGCTTGGCTTCGTATCTTGCAACAGCTTCTTTAATAAGAAGATCTACAAGTGGTTCAAACTTCAGCCCTGCTGCATCGCACATTTTTGGGAACATGCTTATTGGTGTAAAGCCTGGCATTGTATTAATTTCATTCAAATAAACCTGTTTTGTATTCTTATCAATAAAGAAATCTACGCGCGAAAGACCTGTTGCATCTAAAACCTTGTAAGCGGCACAGGCAGTCTTGCGGATTTTTTCAAGATCATTTTCGCTGAGCTCTGCCGGAATCAAAAGGTTTGCGCCGTCAGGATCATTGTATTTTGCATCAAAATCATAAAAATCATGATTAGGAACAATTTCTCCCGGAATATAAGCAACTACAGCTTCGTCATCACTGTCGGCAGGGAAGGTAACTGAGTTTCCTGTAACTGAACATTCAATTTCGCGTGCATTGTCCAGAGATTTTTCTACTAGAATCTTATCATCCCAGTTAAAAGCTTCCATAATTGCATAGCCAAGTTCTTTTCTGTTTTTTGCTTTAGAAGCACCGTTTGAACTTCCTGCACAACATGGCTTTACAAACATAGGATATCCAAGTTCTTTTTCTGTTTCTTCAATTACGGCATCATAAACAATGCTGTCAAGAATGACAAAGCGCTTGATACAGACATAAGGAACAACAGGAAGTCCAACGCTCTGCCAGATCATCTTTGTTTTTTCTTTATCCATTGTGAGTGCAGAAGAAAGATGTGTACAGCCTACATAAGGAATGTCTGCCATTTCAAATAATCCCTGAATTGTTCCGTCTTCGCCGTATGTTCCGTGAAGGGCAGGGAAAACTACATCAATATCAAGAGGCTTGCCGCCAACAACAAAGGCATGCTTTTTGCCGGCAGGTACAATGCTCACTGCTTTTGATACATCTTCTTTTATAGTAAGAACGGCTTTTGTATCCTTGCAAATTCTTTCATATTCAGAATCATCCTGAAGATACCATTTGCCTTCTTTTGTAATGCCGATTAAGATTACCTTGTTTTCTTTATTAATGCCGTTTGCAATTGCTGCTGCAGAAATCAAGCTTACTTCATGCTCGCCCGAACGACCGCCATATATTACTGCTATGTTCATAAAATCTCCTGTAATGCCTTTTTTGCTTCACTGATTTCATCATAAGGCATTGTGTAATTCTTGTAAATTATACTGTTTTCGTGTGATTTGCCCAAAAGAAGAACAATGTCTCCTTTTGCAGCCATTTTAAATGTTTCGCGGATTGCCTGAGGCCTGTCATGAATTATAAAAAGATTTTCACCCATGACTTTGCCTTCTTTTTCGGCGCCTGCTGCAATCATTTTAAGAAGTTCAACAGGATCTTCGCCACGAGGGTCTTCATCGGCAAGAACAATTACATCGCAGAACTTTGCTGCAATCTGACCCTGAAGAGGGCGTTTTGTAAGGTCGCGTTCACCACCGCTTCCGAATACTGCAAAAATCCTACCGTTACAGCGCTTACGGATTGGAGGGAAAATTGTTTCAAAGCTTGAAGGAGTGTGAGCGTAATCAACAATCAGTTCAAAAGGCTGACCCTGATCAATTACTGTCATGCGTCCTTTAATTGGAGTAAGCTGTGGCACTTTAGATGCAACTTCTTCAAAAGACATCCCTGTTACACTGCTCACTGCTGTAATTGCTGCCATAAGGTTATAGGCATTAAAAGCTCCTGGCAGAGAAGCTCTCACAGAAAAATGAGTTCGTGCCCGCGGTTGTACCGGGTCATAATTTGCAGGATAAATTGCATTTTCACCGTCGGCATCTACATCAAAAGTCAGTCCATAAGTCGCAGACGCAATGTTTCGTGCTGTCATATAACGAAGGTTATCAGGGATTGCAGGAAGCGGAGTTGCATTGCTGCCAGATTCTGCTGCTGCCTTTCCGGCTTTTCCTTCTGTTGTAAAGCCATATACCGGATGCTTTGTTGCTTGTATAAAATATTCTGCCGAAGGATCTTCAAGATTTACAATTCCTATAGAATTGATTTTCTGTTTTTCTCCGGCGATTGTTTTTATATGATCATGTTTATCAAGGGCGCGGAAAAGATTTGCCTTGTCACTGCGATATGTTTCAAAGTTTTTGTGGAACTCAAGATGTTCAAGAGTTACATTCATAAAACAGCCGCAGTCAAAAAGAATATTTCCACAGCGGTTAAGCTTTGTAGAAAGTCCGTGAGAAGAAGTTTCTACAACTGCATATTTACAGCCGTTTTCGAGCATTTCGTTTAAGTGATGCTGAATGATTGGTGCTTCCGGCGTTGTCTGATGCTGTGGATTTGGAAGAGCGTCTTCGCCAAATGAATATTCAACTGTAGAAATAAAGCCTGCCTTTTGTCCGCATGCACGAAGCAGCTGCCATATAAAGCTTACAGTACTTGATTTTCCTTCGGTTCCGGTTACACCAATAACAATGAGCCGTTCACTTGGATTATCGTAAAAGCGTGCAGAAAGAGGTGCCATTGCATAACGGGCATCCGGGACATTTATAAGTGCCGGGGCAAACTTTGGAGTTTCATCAGAAAGCGCATTATTCATTGTTCGTTTAATAATTGCTTCTGCAACATCCTGCTGCTGAGAAGGAGTTAACTTTCCCTGAAAAACAACAGCATTTGCTCCTGCTAAAATTGCCTGTTCAATAAAATTGTTTCCGTCTGTGTGTGTTCCTGGAAGTGCAAAAAACAGAGAGTTCTTTGTTACTTCGCGGGAATCAAATACAAGGTTTGTAACAGGAATATCATTTATTTCCGATAAATCATCTATTTTAGTGCCATCTGCCGCCACCACTGCGTTCTGGAACGCCGGCAGAATCTGCGAAAGAAGTTTTTTCATGCCTTTATTATAACCATTTGCGCAAAAATATAAAAGTGATATAATCAAACTATGTTCGAAGTACGCGTTACGGCAGACTTTGCTGCTGCTCATTTTTTAAAAGACTACAACGGTAAGTGCGAAAATCTGCACGGCCATAATTATAAAGTATATGCTCATGTCCGCGGCCCAAAACTCAATGAAGGCGGAATGCTGCTTGATTTTACAAAGCTTAAGTGTGCGCTCCGTGAAGTTTGCAAGCAGTTAGATCACACAAACTTAAATGATTTACCTGTGTTTGAACAAAATCCAAGTGCAGAACGAATTGCAATGTACATTTACAACGGAGTAGTGGAGCTTTTAAAAAAAGAGGGAATTGATGTTTCTTACGCAGAAGGCAAAACCGAGCCTGTGCTTTTTTGTGTAGATGTTTTTGAGACAGATACTTCCCGCGCGCGCTATAGAGTAGACTTGTAGATTTACATCCTCATAGGAACGCCCATTGCGTTTAATTCATTTTTAATCTGACCAACAGTATATGTTCCGTTATGAACCATGCTTGCAATGAGTGCTGCATCTGCTTTTCCTTCTGTGAGGGCATCTGCAAGGTGCTTTGGAGTTCCGCCACCACCGCTTGCAATAACAGGAACGTTTACGTTTTCAGAAATCAAACGAGTCAATTCAATATCATAACCGTTTTTTGTACCGTCAGCATCCATTGAGTTTAATACAATTTCTCCGGCACCTAGGCTTACACCTTTTTTTGCCCATTCAAGAGCGTCCAGTCCTGTGTCTACACGGCCACCGTTTATTGTTGTTCCAAAGCCGCTTGGTTTTGTAGGGTCACGGCGAACATCCATTCCAAGAACAATACTCTGGTTACCAAATACGCGTGCACCTTCTGTAATCAATCCGGGGTTGCGAACTGCCTGTGAGTTCAAAGAAACCTTTTCTGCTCCAGCAAGAATTGTAGAACGGATATCTTCAATTGTTCCAATTCCACCACCAACGCAGAAAGGAATGAATACCTGCTGGGCTACGCGAGAAATCAAATCAAGAATAGGGCCTCGGCCGCGGGCAGAAGCAATTATGTCATAAAAAACAAGCTCGTCTACACCCTGACGGTAATATTCTGCAGCCATTTCTACAGGGTCGCCAATATCTATATTATTCTGAAACTTTACACCCTTTGTGGTTCGTCCGTCTTTTACATCAAGACAAATTATTATTCGTTTTTTCAGCATTTTAACTCCACGTCATTACCGGGCTTGACCCGGTAATCCATTTTTCAAGATAGATTGTCGGGTCGAGCCCGACAATGACAACTATATTCTGCAATAATTTTCAATTATCTTTAAACCAGAAACACCGCTTTTTTCAGGGTGGAACTGAGTTGCAAAAACATTTCCGCTTTGAATAACAGCCGGAATTTTAATTCCATAATCTGCACTGGCTTTTACAACAGTCTGGTCGGTAGGGCAGATTACATACGAGTGAACAAAATAAACATCAAAATCATTTTTAATTCCTTTAAGTAAAGGACATTCTCCGTTTTCGAAGCTTATGTTATTCCAGCCCATATGAGGAACCTTAAGATTCTGTTCTTTAAGTTTTGGATTGATTGAATAAATGTGTTTGATTGAACCTTTTACAAGACCAAGGCATTCTGTGTCGCCTTCTTCGGAATGTTCAAAAATAATCTGAGAACCAACGCAGATTCCAAAAAGAAGTTTACCTTGAGCAACCTGTTCGCGTACAAAAACATCAAAGCCGCTGGCCTTAAGCTGACTCATTGCGTAAGCATCGTCACCATCGCCGGGGAACATAAACCTGTCGCAGTCAGCCTTTGCAAGCTCTTCCGGATTTTTTGAAGAAACATAAGGAATGTTTAAGTATTCCAGAGCGCGTTCAAGACTTGTAATGTTTCCGGCATTAAAATCAATAATTCCAACCATAGCGCATATTATAGCATTCTTGAATTCTTTTTAAAAGGCCTTTAGAATTAAACTATAATAATTGTTTGGGAGTTTTTTATGAAAAAAAATCTTTATAGAATTTCAGTTGTAGCAATTCTTTTATCTGTTTTTTTAATTTCATGTGCAAGTACAAAATCGGCAGATAAAAAGACTGCAGAGCCTTCAGTTCAAAATGAATCACAGAATGCAGGATTCCTTTATGTACCAGACATGGATGAAATGTCGAGCTTTATTGGTAACTGGAAATATCTTAAAAAATGTGAAAGCGGTGAAGTTGTTCCTGATGAAAAGCAGATAGCCTCATTTTTTTCTGTTGTAGGCCGTAATGACCTTATATCTCTTCAAATGGAAAACTTTTTACGTGATGTAAAAAACAAAGATATTCAAAAGTCAGTAGAAAGCTATATCAAAAAGAACAAGCTTAATACACCTTTTACAAAAGCTCTTCTTAAAAAATATAATTCCGTAGAAAATAAATATGAAACAAGCGGTCATGAAGAAATTCAATATTCTTACAATGATGAAGAATTTGATGAAAATATAACTCTGTATGATTTTAATGAAATACATCCGTTTAATGATGAGTTCGGGCTTCTTTTGTTTAATAACAACTGGGGAGCTTTGCGATTAAAAGATATTGAAACCGACGAATTAACCGATGAAGACCATTTTTACCTGATTTACGGAGGCGGAACAAACAGCATATCTGTAGCTTTTCAGGAATATAAGAATGTTGAAACAGAAGAAGCTTTTGCAGATATTATAAATGGGTTTATAAAATCTAAAAAAGAAGGCGAACAGAAAGATGAATGGAGCTTTTATCAGTTAGATAAAACAGGAGCTCTTGAAAACTGTGGTGTAGACGCTTATGTAATTTATTCAAGAATTGGTTCTGAACTTTTAGTTCCTGAAATTTCTGCAGGTGATTTTGGTGCCTTCTTATACAGTGAAAAATATCAGAAGGTTTATAAGGTTGAATTTCATGTTAATTTCTCTGTAATAAATATTAATTATGAAATCAGACAGAGAATCTTTGATTACGTACGATTCTTCACCTTATTCTGTTATTGTGATTAATTTTTAAAACAAGGATTTCCGATAATAATTATATGAATATCAAGGCTTTTATTGCTGTTGTTAGCAGTGTCCTCAAAGACTGGCGTGTTATTGTTACACTCGTGGCTATGCTTTTTATGATGTGGGCTGCCAATTTTATTTTGAAGTATAAGAAGAAGCCTAAGAAGCAGAAAAAACAGAAGGCAGCTCCAGCACCAGCTCCAAAACAAGAAGAAAAGAAAGAAGAAAGTTCTGAAGAAGAATCAAAAGAATAAATTTTTCATCTTTTTTATAAAATCCTGCAAAAAAACTTCCTCTTTTAACAAAAAAATTTGTTAACTATAGGTATGGAAGAAATAATTAAGATTGATGAAGACGACTGGATTTATGAGGATGATCCGGTGGCTAAGGCGGCTTATGTTAATTTTGGCATAAGGTATATGTTTCCGTGGCAGCGGCTTGTTGTTGCTAACATTATGGAAGCATATGAAGGACGTGAAGATAACGATGCCTTTTGCAAGGGGCGGCAGATTGTACTGCTTCCAACAGGGGCCGGAAAATCGTTGTGCTTTCAGGTTCCGGCGCTTTTACTGGACGGGCCTTCGCTTGTAATTTATCCGCTTCTTGCACTTATGACAGACCAGCAGCGGCGAATGGAAGAGGGTAGTCTTAGAAGCGTAACATTCCGGGGCGGACAGACAGAAAAAGAACGTGCAGTATGCTTTGAAAAAATCAAAAACGGAGCAAAGATTATTCTTGCAAATCCGGAAGTTCTTCAAAGTAAAAAGCTTGTCCGGCAGCTTAAGGAAGTTGGCATAAAGCATATTGCAATTGATGAAGCCCATTGTGTTTCTGAATGGGGTGACTCCTTCAGGCCTTCATACCTTGGACTTGGTGAAGTCATAAACGAACTTAATCCCCCGGTAATTACTGCATTCACGGCAACTGCTTCTCCGCCTGTTTTAGCGCGTGTTTCAGAAATCCTTTTTGGCGGGCAGGCCCACATTGTACGAAGCGAAAGTGACAGACAGAATATTCATTATTTTGTACGTCATACGGCTGTAAAAAAGAAGCTTGCACTTGAACTTGCCGGAACAGAACAACGACCAATGATTATTTTTTGCGGTACCCGAGGAAAGAGTGAAGATATGGCCCGTGAATTAAACTTTTGTTTTGGAAACGGAACAGCGCAGTATTACCATGCAGGTCTTGAAAAATCAGAAAAAGAAGCTGTTGAAAAATGGTTTTATCAGAGCAAGGATGGAATCTTATGTGCTACGTGTGCATACGGAATGGGTGTAGACAAAAAAGACATAAAAACTGTTGTTCATCTTGAAGCATCTGCAACTGCCGAAGCGTATATTCAGGAGGCCGGTCGTGGTGGCAGGGATGGCAGTATAGCAAAAGCAATTCTTTTATGGAGTCTTCAGGATAGTCTTGATTATTCAGTATATAAGGCGGGGTCGCGAGAAGCAGCCCTTCGTGATTTTGCAGAAACTACTTCGTGCAGGCGTCAGGTTCTGTTAGATGCGCTTGGTGCTGAACAGGCAGTATGTTCCGGTTGTGATATTTGTAACGGCATAAAGTATCCGCCAAGTGACTGGGAGCTGGCCCAAAAGCTTATAAAACAAAACCCTCATTTTTATTCAAGCGAAGAAATTGAAGAAGAATTATCTTACAAAATGAACCAGCATTTTCTAAAGGCAATAGGCTTAAAGGTCTGGGAGCATAATGACAGTAAAACAGTTGTTTCGCAGCTTGCAAAAACAGGCAGAATCCGTACAAGCAGGTTTTTATGGCGGAATAAGCTGTATGTAAATCGTAATATTGACAAGAGTATAAAAAATGTCTGATAATCAACTCAAGGAGATATTAAAAGATGAAATGTGTTAAAAAATTATTAGTCGCTGTATTTTTTACTTTTGTTGGACTAACAGCTTTTGCACAGGTAAAAACTACGCCTGTTTCTCAGACAAATGCAGCCACAAACGGATTGTTCTTTACCGATGTAGACAAATTTATGGATGTAAATGAGTGGGATACTGTAAATCCGCAGAATGGGTTTGGTGTATTTACTATAGATGCTAACGGCTATGATATTGGCTATGCCAAGCAGTTGAAGAAATTCTTCTGGGGTACATATTTTAATGGTGCTTTTGGTAATTATACTAAAACAGAAACAGAACAAAATGATACTAAAACTACCGACATAACTGAAGGATCTACAGCAAATCCAACTAATTTTACTTTTTCAAATCTTTTTGGTTTTGGAAATAAAGGTGTAAAAGTTGATTTCTATTATAGCACAACAGGTTCAACAAAAACAGAGTCCGGAGCAAATCCAGGTTCAACAGATAGGACTGAATGGTCTTTATATTCAACACTAGGCTGGAAGAATGCAACTATAAAAGGCCGCCAGGTTGTTCCTGCTGTATGGCTTTATTTTGATTATAATTATTCTGCAGGTCTTCAGCAGACTAACAATTCAACAGTAGCATCTGATTCCCGAGACTGGCGTCTTGCTCTTGGTGCCGGTGGAACTACTGTTCTTAAAACAACAGAAATAAGGAAAAGTTCTTTAACTGCTTTATTGCAATTCGATATTGTTCAGCCGGTAGATAAAGATTTTTTGAAGCAGAAGGCCTATAGCTTTGAATTACCAGTAGAATATGAATGTATTTTTACACCTGCAGAAAAGTTTACTTTTGGATTTAAATCAGGCTTGAAAAATACTTTAGCTATTGTAAAAGATACTAGACTAAATAACGGTCAGTTTGCAGATGGTACAACATATACTTTAACACCAAGTTTTAAAGCAGGCTTTAAGTATGACACTTTAAAGAAGTTTATTTTGAATGCTGGAGTTGAATTGGCACTTCCAGAATTCACACTTACAAGTGCCAAGAATTTGACTACCAAAGTAGAAGTAACAAAATATGAATGGGATGGTAATGATGGTAAAGTTGGATTTACTTCAGGCTTCCAGTTTGTACCTGCAAAAAATCTGATTTTTGATTGCAACTGGGCTATTCTTGCAAGTGTATTTGGTACTGATATGAGATCTGATCTTGTAGGTACTGATATCTGGCAAACTATAAACGAAATTCTCATTCACAACATCACAATTCAGATTTCATACAAATTCTAATCCATAATTGTGATTTCAACACGCCGGTTTTTGGCACGACCTTCTTCGGTATTGTTGCTGGCTACCGGCTCTTTTGAACCCTTGCCTTGTGTGAAAATGTGGTATTCATCGCGTACTCCAAGATTCACAAGGTAAGAGGCAACAGCTTCGGCACGCTCTTCACTGAGCTTCTGGCGGGCAGAGGCAGTTCCACGGTCGGCACAGTGACCTGTAATTAAAAGATCGTTGGAATACTGCTTCAAAAGTTCACCAATTTTCTTAAGCTTTATCTTTTCGCTTTCCAAAAGTACATTTGAATCCGGTTCAAACTGAATATTATCTAGACTGATTGTAAGCCCCTTTTCACCTTTCTTTACCGAAATGTTTTCGAGTTTAAGTTTATCAAAGGTATCCTGCAGCTGTTTTGCAGTTGAATCATCATTAAGCGAAGTAAATTCAGTGAGCTCTGCATGAGCTGTTCCTGTAAATACATAAAGGTTTCCGTACAAATCTGCAATTTTAATAAGGAACTCTTCGTCGTAATGATCCAATAGTCCTCTGTCGTTATCCCAGTAAAGAGTCTGCTTTGACCAGCCCACTGACTGTGTAAGAGTCTGACCTGCATTCAAAAGCTCATCTGTTGCCTCGTATGAAAATTCATATTCAACAAGGATTACATTAAGCTTTTTGCCGTCAATTGTTGTGTCTTCTTTATAGGTGTAGGTTGCTTCAAAAGGGAAAATCAGTGCTTTGTCCATGTTAAAGGCTTTTCGTACATCCTGAACTTCTTTTCCTTTTGCAGTCCATGTTTCGCCAATTTTAACCTTTTTATCTGGGAAAACCGGAACATTTCGTACTGTAGGCATATAAATATCATCAGAAATTGTAAGCTCGCCGTTTGTTTTGCGCGAAAAAACAGAAGTTGTTTCTTCACCCCAGGAAAGGCTGCGGCCAGTCTGCTGACTGATTGAATTTTCTGTTGTCATGTATGTTGCATAAATAAAAGCTTCACCATCGGTTGCAACATTTGTCATTTTAGACGAAATACGGTTGATAATTTCGGCATGATGGCTTGGAATGTTGTTTACGTAAACATCTTCTTCTACAGTAGAAATATAACTGCCGGAATTGCCTTTTTTCTGCTTGAATTCGAACTTTACCTGGGCAGAAAGGCCAGCCATTACAAAAAGAAATAAACCTGTAATAAAAATTGTCTTTTTCATAATTTATCCTGTATAATTCCTATTATGTTAAACAATATTTCAAGTACTACGTTACTTTTACTTTTCGTCATTTTTCTGCTTGTTCTTTTGCTAATTTTTCAACAAATCCGCATTTTTCTAAAGCTCAAAAAAATCCGCCAGGATGCAGTAAAACGCTCCAACGCAGTAAAAGGCGGCCAGCTTGCAGAACAATTAGCCCCATTCCTACCGAATTTCCCATGCAATCCTGCAGACGCGCACTTTCTGGGCCAGCCAATTGATTATATAGCATTTACGGGGCTTTGTGAAAAAAATACTGTAGATGAAATCTTACTGATAGAAGTAAAAACAGGCACGTCGCAACTATCTCAACGTGAGAAAGGTATACGCGAGGCTGTGGAAAAAGGAAAGGTTCGTTATTTGGAATATCGAATAAAATAAAAAAAAATCGTCATTGCGAGCACGAAGTGCGTGGCAATCCATTTATTAGAATGCATTGTCCTATGTGGATTGCCACGTCGCTTCGCTCCTCGCAATGACGATTATGTTTAGTTCATCGCAATGATGTAATTTTAGTCAGCTGTAAATCTGATTGTTTCCCACTTTTCGTTGAACTTTTCGAGGTCTTCACCTACGTCAAGTTTGAGTTCTCCACCTGCCATTTCTTCTGCTTTATACATTGGAACTGTTGTGCGGAGCTTGTCTGCTTCAAGGTTTACGAATCCTGGGAAGCGGAAATCATCGAGGAACATTGCATAGATTTCTGGTCTGTGAATAAAGTTGATGAAATCCATAGCTCTGTCATAATGCTTTGCACCCTTAAGGATAACCATAGAGTCAAGGTACATTGGACCGCCTTCTTTTGGAATAAAAAAGTCAATCATTTCTTCCTGTTTTTCTTCCGGAACTTCACCATATACAACTTCGGCATAACCCTGACATACCCAGAAGTCACCGGCAGCAAATGATTTACCAAAGCCTTCTGCGTCAAACTTTACAAGGTTAGGCTTCCACAAATTGTTGATAAGGTCTGCAGCACCCTGAAGTTTTGCATCATCAACAGTGTTTACAGAAAGTCCCTGATAAGCAAGAGCATCACCAATTACTTCGCGCATATCATCCATCATAGACATGTGGCCCTTAAGGTCTGTACGTGCAAAAATGTTCCATGATTTTTCGTAGTTAGTAACCTTCTGCTTGTTTACGGCAATACCAGCCATACCAAGATAATATGGAACCTGCCAGTTCATATCAGGGTCAAAAGTCATAAGCTGTTTACATGCAGAATTGATGTATTTTTTGTTTGTGAACTTTGTCTGATCAATCTTCTGAAGCATGTTCTGATTAATCATAATCGAAGTATAGTCCTGAGAAGGGAAGGTAATATCATAACCCTTAGCACCGGCCTTTAACTTGGCATACATTACTTCGTTTGAATCAAAGGTGTCTACCTTTACTGTACAATTGAATTCTTTTTCAAAAGCCTGAAGAACTGAATCAGGGGTATAATAAGTCCAGTTGTACAAGTACAAAATTCCATCATCTTCTTTTTTACAACCAGTTACGGCAAGTGAAGAAGCGACCAACAATGTTGCAGCGAGTGCGAACAAAAATTTTTTCATTAGTATATCTCCTTTCTTCGTCATTGCGAGGACCCAGAGCGTAGCGAAGGGGACGTGGCAATCCACAACTAGATTGCCGCGCTGCGCTCGCAATGACGTATTATTTCAAATTAGTGACCAGCCGCAAAGCCTTTAAGACCTTTACGACAGATAAATGCGATTGTACAGGTAATCAAAATCATTACAACCGAAAGTGAATTGATTACCGGTGAAACTCCAAAGCGAATCATCGAGTAAACGTAAAGCGGAAGTGTTGTACTTCCCGGACCCGAAACAAAGAAGGTGATTACAAAGTCTTCGAGTGACATTGTAATTGCCATCAAAAATCCCGAAAGAATACCTGGGAAAATTGCAGGCACTACTACTTTAAGCATTGTCTGTCGTTCTGTAGCTCCAAGGTCGTGTGACGCTTCGATAATTGAATAATCAAATTCATCGAGTCGTGCATTTACCATAAGGAATACAAACGGAAGACAGAAAGTTGTGTGTGCTGCAAATACAGTAAATAATCCGAGCGGCATATGAATTCCGCTGAAGAAAATTACCATGGAAATACCAATGATAACTTCAGGCAGAACCATTGGCAGGTATGTCAAAGTCTGAATGAATTTCTTTCCCTTGAACTTATACCAGTTTACGCCGATTGAAGCCATTGTTCCAAGCAAAGTAGAAACAAGTGCCGAAGAAAGTGCAACAATCAAACTGTTCAAAAGGGCAGTCCACAAGGCATTTGAATTAAAGAAAAGCTCCTTGTACCAGCGCATACTGAAGTTTGTAAATTCTGCACCCTTGCTGTCGTTGAACGAATAAATGATGATAACAAACAGCGGAACAAACAGGAACAAAAGTGTAAACCACAAAACAGTTTTAGAAAAAGACCACTTATGCTGTCCTGCTTTTTTCCAGGTGCGGCGTGCGTGGCGTGCATTTTCTGAAGTTGGCTTTTTTGAGTGGAGGACTTCGTGTATAGCAATAAATACATTCTTTGCCATTAGTTTGTACCTCCTACATAGTTTTCTTCTTTTGTATTCTTAGTCTTAAGCTTAGCTTCCTGACTTGTTGAGCGGGTAATCCATGCAATTCCTGCAACAGAGATAATTGTAATTACCATAGAGAATGCTGCTGCAAGCGGCCAGTTACGTGTCTTTTGAACCTGGTCTACGATGATGTTACCAAGCATGTATGAATCTTTTCCACCAACGAGGAGTGGTACAGTGTAAGCACCAAAAATCGGGATGAAAGTAAAAATCAAGGCAGATATAATTCCGCTCTTAATTCCTGGAATCAAAACCTTAAACATTGACTGAGGTTTTGTTGCTCCAAGGTCGCGTGCAGCTTCGAGCA